>JBEKFI010000101.1:0-12316 GCA_050013395.1 Verrucomicrobiia bacterium
GTGAGCTACAACAAACGGCGCGGCTGGACCATCGCTTTCGCGTTGAAGGCCGGCGCGTGGCATCAGGCTTGGACCGGGTACGACTTGTTGGATGCGACGATCAAGAAAGGCGTCAAGGTCCAAGTGCCGGTCGTCGTGGTCATCGGTAACGACGCCTACGCGGCAGACCAGCCGTTGACCTACACCGCCACGGCTGGCAAGTCCGGCACGGCAAAGTGAAACGGCAGGAGCCAGCCGCATACGCTTGGGATGCTCTCCACGCGAGGAACCAGGTACTCCTCAAAAACGGGAAAGCACTCGCCACACCTGAGGAGAACCTCAAGGAACTCGCGGAACGTCATAAACTGTTCTCGGAGAAGCGGCTTTCGAGACTCCAAAAGCTCGGCATCACCTGAGGGCAGGGTGCGGCATGGTCGCCTTGTAGGAGGGGCATTTTGCTTCGCATGTCTCGCAGGACTCGGCTTTGCCCCGACCGGTCGCGACAATTTTGAAACTGACCGGGCGCATCTGGGCACTACCACCGACTGCGCCGACCGGTAGGGCGCGACCGCCGGGCCTTCGCCGCGCCGAAGTGGCTACGGCCACGCAGGCGGGCGCGCCGCTTCATTGCAGCAGTTCGGACGGCCCAGCGGTCCGTCCCTACCAAGGACTCACCAATTCCTCGGTGCCAGTATCGAGATTCGCCCAATTGACCCACTACCTAAAATTGCGCTTGCTTGTGTTGTTCGAAAGGCACTATAAAAAATATGACCTAACTGGTAGAAAAAGAAGGAGATCATTATGGCAGACGAACCTGTGATCGCTGTGGAACAACGGAACCAAAAGGATGAAAAGAAGGCCGCTGAGGGCGAAGTCACGGCAGCGACGGAACAACCTCAAGCTCTCAAGTTGCATTACGACGAATCGGCGCATGCGACGTATTCCAACCTCTGCCGGGTCACGGGCACACCGGAAGAAGTCATCATGGACTTTGCGCTGAACCCGAATGCGTTCGGGCCGGCGGTGGATGAGCCGATGAAAATTGATCACCGTATCGTGATGGGCTACGAAGCAGCCAAACGGACGGCCTTGGTGTTGTTGGAGACGGTGCGCCGTCACGAGGAGCGATTCGGCGAGATCGAACTGGATCCCCGCCGGCGCCTGAAAGGATTTAAACTGGTCTGAGCTGTAGTCTGGGCACGCCCCCGCCTGGCGCGGGAGCTGCCGGCCGCAAAGGGGGTGCCACCGTTAACGGCTAATCGCGCACCATAGTGTCGGAAAGGTGTAACTGATGGAGCAGCAGACAAGGTTCGTTAGGACCCACGCCGATCTTCAAAAGTTTCTGGATGAGATCGCTTCCCTGAGCCGCAGCGATCTTGCTGCGGACGATTACCTGGGGCGGTTCCTGCAACTGACACTGACCGCCCTCGGTTGCCAAGGGGGTGCGATCTGGGTGACACAAGAGGCAGAATTCCAGCGAGCTTGCAGCGTCAAGTTCGGCGAGTCGGCGTATGATTCCAATGAGCTGCAACGGCGCAGTATCCACCATGCGCTGCGCGACGCCGCTCAGAACCGTCGCCCCCTGGTTGTGGGGCCGTTGGAGACGGAGGCAGCGGTCCAAGAACCGAAAGCCAACGGCATCATCAACCACACTCCCTACCCGTTCTTTTACGTGCCGATCATTGTTGCGGAACTGTCGGGGGCATCGGCGGTTCTGGCGGTATTGCAGGTTTGGCTGTCGCCGACTGTGGATCCCAAGTCGTATAAAGACTACATTTCCTTTTTGCAGGCGGCGGCGAAGCAAGCGGCTGTTTTCCTGCGGGCCCGGCGGATCGAATCGCTGGCCGGCGCCACTGAAAAACTGCAGCAGCTCCTGCGGTTTGCCGCAGAACTGAACGGGCAGCTTGACCCGGCGGCCCTGGCCATTGCGGTGGTCAATTGGGGGCGAGAGATCATCGGGTGCGACCGCTGCGCCCTGTTCGCAGTCGACGCCAACGGCAAACTGCGGGCGCTGGCCGTGTCGAACGTCGAGATGGTCGATCAGAAAAGCGCGCTGGTGCAAAGCCAGATGCGGCTTGCTCAGGACGCCCTCGACGCGGGCCAATCGACGCTCTACCGAAAATCGTCTCCCAAATCCGAAGCGCTCGGCGACATCAGCGATTATTTTTTCCACAGCCATGCCAGTGAAGCGATGGCGATCCCGATGGCCGGTCGCGCGGGCGAAAAAGTCGGCGCGTTGCTCGTCGAGAGTCACAAGGACAAACAGATCGACGACCAGATGCGCAAACTGGCCACCGCCGTGACCGCGCACGCCGGACGCGCGCTCGGCGCAGCGCAGGAGGTGGCGGCGATTCCGCTGGTGAAACCGTTGAGGCGGCTGGCACAGGCCCGCGCGGCGTTGCGCTCAGATCGACGGAAGCGACTGCTGGTGCGAGTGGTTGCGCCCGTGGCGGCACTGGTGCTCCTGGCAGTCTGTCCGTGGCGATTTTCTGTTTCGGGTGATTGCGGTGTCGCACCGACGGTGCGGGCGCGCGTCGTCGCCGAGGCCAATGGCCGCTTGGTAGAAGTCTTGGTCGATGAGGGCCAGCGCGTAGAAGCGGGACAACGAGTGGCGCGGCTGGATGACGGGGAAATACAGCAGGAATTGACCGTGCTGCAGCAGGAGAAGCTCAAGTACCAGGCCGAGGCGGATCGGTTGGAAGTCTTGGGAGACGATGGCGGGCGCAGGGTCGCCGAGATCAACGCGGCGCGGACGGCGCGCCAGATCGAGCAGGTCAAACGGCACTTGGACCAGACGTACCTGCGCAGTCCGATCGCCGGGGTGGTGTTGACCAAAGATCTGCCCAGCAAGGTGGGCGAAGTGTTGCAGGTCGGATCACCCTTTTGCGAGGTCGCGGACCTGAGCCGGTGGGAAGTGATCGTGCAACTCCGGGAATCGGATGTGGCGCTGGTGGATGCAAAGTTGCGCAAGGGACAACGGCTGTCCGTGACGTTCCTGTTGCATGGCATGCCGAATCAGCCGTTCGCCGCCACGGTCGAGAATGTCGCCGCCATCAGCCAGATGTCGTACCAGGTGCCTCGTGCGAATGTGTTTCTGCTGAAGGCCAATGTCGCCGCTACGCCGCAGGTCCGCGAGGCGCTGAAGGCCGGTTACAGCGGCAGCGGGAAAGTCCGCCTCGGTTGGCGTCCGGCGATTTATGTGGTCACACGGAGATTCTTCGCCTATGTGAGGACGCGTTGGCTTTTCTGATCATTAAGGAAGACATGCGATTCAAATTGGCAACGATATGCGCTGTGGTCTTGATGTTGTCCACGCTGGCCAGAGCGGCGGAGCCCTTGAAGGCCACGGGGATGGTGCTCCCGTATCGGCAAGTGGAGTTGGCCTCAAACAGCGACGGCGTCATCACGGAACTTCTCCTCGAAGAAGGCGGTTCGGTCACTCAAGGCCAGGTCCTGGCGCAGTTGGAGGCGAGCCCCGAGGTCATGGAGTCCGAATACTACAAGCAGCTCATGGGTAAGCGCGCCACGGACCTCGCTGCGGCCGAATCGCTGTTCAACCAGAAGATTCTCAGTCGCACGCAGTGGGAGGAGCGACAGATCGACGCGAAGTTGGCGGAAACACAGTACCGCATGGCGCTGCAGAAACTGGAGGGCAAATCAATCAAGGCTCCATTTCCGGGGTTGGTATTGCGGCTCTACAAGGAACGTGGAGAATCCATTCGCAGCCTGGAGCGCATTGCCCAGTTGATCAGCATCGACAAGGTGTACGTGGTCGTCTATTTCGAGGGGGCGGAAATTTTTCGCGTGAAACGAGGGCAGCAGGCGCAAGTCACAATGCCCGGCTACGGACAGGAAGTCTTCCCCGGAGCGGTGGAAATTGTTGATCCCGTTGTTGACCCGTCCAGTGGTGTGTTTCGGGTGAAAGTCCTCGTCGAAAACCCCGACCATCGGATTCGCTCGGGCATCAAGGCCAACGTTCTGTTACCGGAGCAGGCGGCGGATGTTACCACCAAATGAGTTGTTCGGCGCCGACACGGTGCTGCCGCGGCTGCGCTCCGACCTTGTCATTAGCCCGCAGAAATACCGGGGGACGACCAGCTTTGTCGTGAAGGACCCGATCGCGCTGCGGTACTACCGGTTGGGATCGTACGAACTGCATGTGGCGGGGCTTTTGGACGGGAAGCGAACCTTGGCCCAAGTTATGGAAGTGCTGCAACGGCAGTTTCCGGACCGCGCCGCTGATCCGCAGACCGTCCTGCGCATCCTCAGCCATATCACGCAGTTGAGCTTTCTCCAACTGGGCGGCGACCATGCGCAGCGGGTGTTTTCGCAACTTTTGGCCAGCCGCCACAAACAGAAACGCCACCAAGCGCTCTTCAGTCTGGCCGGCGCGCTGGTGTACTTCAAAGTGTCGTTGTTCGATCCCGATTTGCTGCTGCTGAAGCTGGAGAAACGGCTGCGATTCCTGTGGAGCCGGTACACCGTGGCCGCGCTCGGCTGCCTCGCAGCAGTCGCGCTGGGATTGGTGTTTCAGAACACGAACCAGCTCCACGCGCGGCTGCCCGACTTCCTGACCTTGCACAACTTGATTTGGCTGTGGGTAACGCTCGTCGGGGTCAAGATCGTCCACGAGTTCGCGCACGGGCTGATGTGCAAACACTACGGTGGCGAGGTGCACGATATGGGAGCGATGTTCATCATCCTGACACCCTTTTTGTTTTGTGATGCGACTGACTCGTGGATGTTCCGCAACAAGTGGCACAAGATCGCCGTCAACCTGGCTGGAATCCTGGCCGAACTGGTCTTGGCGTCCTTGGCCGTGATGGTCTGGGTGTTGACGCCAGCGGGTCTCGTGAATCAGTTGGCATTCAACGTGATGGTGGTCTGCAGTATCTCCACGGTGGTTTTTAACGCCAATCCCCTGATGAAGTTTGACGGATATTATGTCCTTGCCGATTGGCTGGAGATTCCCAACCTGAGAGACCGGGCCCGCCAGCAGGTGACAGGCTTTTTCACGAGCCTTTTCACCGGACGGGCAGCGGCTGGCATGAGCGAACTGAGCAGATTCCGCAGGGTTGCTTTCGCCTTTTATTCGGTGGCCAGTTATTTTTACATTTGGTATATCATGGTGCGGATCTTCGGCAGCCTCGGAAGGAAACTTGAACCATACGGGCTGGCGGGAGTCGGAAGAGCTTCGTTGGTGATCACGTATGCCGCCGGGATCCTCATTCCGGTATGGGTTCTTATGAAGCAATTGATCCCGATGCTCCGGAGTGGGTTCAGCGGATTTGTGCCCGGCCGTGCGGTTAAACTGAGCGGCGGGGCCGTGGCCGCCTGTCTGCTTCTGGCAGTGTGGCCCTGCAAACTGCAGGTCACGAGCAGTTGCGTGCTCGACGGCGGCAATCGGGTCGCCGTGCGCGCCAAGTCGAGCGGCTTCGTGCGACGGGTACTCATCAAAGAGGGCGACCTCGTCCGCAAAGATCAGGTCGTGGCGGTCCTCGAAAACCCCGATCTGCAGGATCAGTTCAAGGATGTCGAGAGCCGCCTCCAGATTCTGGACCTGTTGCGACAACGGGCGACGGCCAAGAACGATTCGCCCACGCTGAAACAACTCGACGCCGACAACGGCCAGTTGATGGCGGCGCAGAAAAAACTGCAACAGGAACTCGGTGCGCTCGAGTTGAAAGCGCCGGCGCCGGGCATCGTGGTGACCGCCGAACTGGATTTGAAGAAGGGGACGTTCCTGCGCGAAGGCGATCTCTTGTGCGAAGTGATTCCGCCGCAGCAGGTGCGCATCGTGATCCCATTGAGCGAGGGCGAGGCCGGTCTGGTCAGGACCGGCCAACTTGTCGACCTGCGCATGTATGCCTTCCCAGGAAGGGTGTTTCGCGGGTCAGTCACCAAAACGTTCCAGGCCGGCTCGGCGCACCTGCCGCACGCGGCGTTGGCAGCGCGATTCGGCGGGGACATCCCGACCGAGATCGACCAGACGAGCACGGAGCGTCCCGTGGATAATCTCTACCAGGCCGAACTCCAGATTGAGAACGTCGAGCATCTGCTGCGGGCCGGGATGAGCGGCCGCGCACGAGTTGAGTGTGGACGAACGACGCCCGCCCGCATTATCAGCTCGCGCTTGAAAAACATTCTCCGGCTCGACTTTCGCGTCTAGTGGCGAAACGCCGGAGTCTGATCATCCTCGGCCAGTGTGATGTTGTGCTTCTGGAGCGTCGCGCCTTCGACGCGCGCAAGGTCGACGAGCGATTTGTTGTAATCCGCCCGGGCGCGGATTTCAGCGGAGCGCGCCGCCGCGAGTTCGGTACGGGCTTGAAGAACCAAAAAACTCGTGGAGATGCCCGCCCGTAGTTTGGCTTCCTCGGCTTTCAGTGATTCCTCCGCCAACCGGGTGGCGGCGCGCGTGGCGTCGAGGCGTTTGAGGTTGGTCCGCACCTGGCCGACGGCATTCTCGACTTCGACGACGATGTCCTGCTCGAAGCGTTTGAGGTTCACAACGGCCTGCTCGGCGCGCAGCTTCGCGCTCTCATAATCGGAGCGCGCCTGACGGTTTCCAATCGGCACGGTGACCACGACACCGACACTCCAAAAGGGATGATCGGCGCGGGTCACATCGTCGATCAACCCGCTGAAACTTGCTCCCACTGTGTTCGTCGTGGCGCCGTTCCGGGCATTGAGACCATAGCCCCCCTGCAGATCGATTTGCGGCCAGAGCTGATTGCGCGTGAAGTTGACGGCGATGTGCTGGCGATCGAGTTCTTCCTTCACTGCCAGAAAATCCGGTCGTTCCTCCAACGCAGTGCGGATGCTCTGGGCCTTATCCAGCACCACCATCTGCGCCACCGGGAAATCCACGGGCAACAGCGATACACCGTCCAGTTCCGACACATCCTGGCTGATCAGCCGTTTGAGCGCGGTTTCGCGTTCTTCGACGGCGCGCTCGGCCAGAATCACCGCCTCTTCGCGCTCCGCCGCGCCCGCTTCGGCCTGGGTAACCTCCAACTGCGCCAAGAAGCCGACTGCGGCGCGCTTGCGGTTTTCGTCCAGCAATGTCTTCGCCCCGTTCAGGTCTTCGAGCTTCGCCTTGTGGTTCTCGATGGTGAACACCAGATCGTAGTACGCATTTTCGACGTCGGAAATCGTGCTGATGACCTGGCGGGCGAGATTCTTCACCGCGATCGTTCGATTTTTTCGCGCGATGCGGATACTGGCACTGTTGACACCCAATCCGAAGTTTTTCAACAGCGGCTGGGTCAGCGAAATTCCCAATTGGCCTGTGAATACGGAGTTGGTGACGATCGTCCCGGCAAACCGCGCGTCGGACGCCGAAAGCTGGTACTCCGTGCCCAGCGGCAAGCGCCCGCCTACCGCCGTGCTGCTGGAGAACTGTTTCGAGTTCAGCGTATCAACTCCCAGCGATCTCTCCTCTTGCGGGTCGAGCGGCTGAGAGTTGTCTTGATAGTTGGACTGGAAACGCCATAAGGGATCGTATCGGCCCTGTTCGCGCACGATGCCCCAAATAGCGATGGGCGGATTGAACCGTTCGACTCTGATATCGAGGTTGTTGGCTAAAGCCCGCTTGATGCACTCTGAGAGCGTTATCGACTTGACGGACTGACGAGACTCTTGCGCATCCGCAGGGCCGATCGTGGCAAAGGCCAATGCCACCGCAAGGCTCTTGAGAACTTGTGAGCGCACCTTCATAAACCTGTGCATCTTGGCCAAAACAGGGAAATCCCGCTTCTCCAAAGTCTCGATCATCTCGACACCGACCGCCCCGGTCGCGCCGACCACTGCCACGTTGTATCCTTTGCTCATAATTCCCGTCCGTACCAAGGGGGATGAAAATAGCCTCGGGCGTTCAAATCGTCAATTATTGAACGACTGTGCTGGCGGGTCACCTGTTCGGTCTGAAGCCCGGCTGCAACCAGCTAATGATCCGTCGTCTCCACTTCGATGCGTTTATCGACCTTCTTGGTGAGGGTCGCGTTGATGGACAAGCCTTCCCGCACGAGCACCTTCTTCGACCACTTCTCGTATCCGGGAAGACTGATCGTGACCAAATGCATACCCGATGGAATCTTAATGTCCGCGCCGGCATTCCCGTAGAAAACCCCGTCGACTTCGACATCGGCACGGTCCGGGACGGACGAGATTTTCACGGGAAGCAAAGATGCAGCCGATTCGGCCGGCGCTTTGAGCGCGTCGTCCTCGAGCAGCGCTTTGATCAGTTTGGCCGACACTTGCTCCGCCAACTTCGCGTCCATGGTGGTGTCGGCGACATGCATTCCCTGGCTTTCGGGCTCCGATTCCTCCGCGCCTTCGTTTCTGGAGAAAAGCACCTTTCCAGTTTTGACATCGAGGACTCTGATCCCGGCCTTCAGCCTGTAGAACGACGTGCGCGTTCTCACCCCGTATCCGGTGAAGTCCCGGATTTCTCTGCCGTAGTCGATGATTTTCCCGGTGAGCACGTACTGGACACCGGCCACTTTCCCCAGGCTAACTGCCGTCTGCGGATCGACAAATCCAGAAGCCTGAAATCCCTGCTCGCGCATGATGGTCGTGAGCTTTTCTCTCTCGTAAACGTCAAACCGCTTTGAATTGACGAGACCCTCCGCGAGCAAATCCGGCAATCCGCGCGCCAATCCCGTGTGCGTATCGGACGTGAAGTCAGCCACCGCAATCGACGGAAGTTCTGCGGCGTGGACTGCCGGAAGCGTGAACACGAGCAAAACGAACGCACACCCTTTCATTGTCTTTCTCCTATCCGTTCTTGGTGCGAGCCGCAGGATCGGCTAGCGGCCGTACGGGTTCGGGCTTGGCTGGCCGGCCACGCCTTGCGCGGCGCCTTCGCTGACGGAGTTGGGGAGACGCATCACGCCGCCCGCTGTCTGACCCGCCTGATTCGCGCCTTTGTTCGCGCTCTCCATCTGGGAAGCGCAGCCGCACGCGAACAGCAGTCCGAGTGCGACCACAACCGAAGCTAGTATTCTAATCATGGCAGATTCTCCTGAACTTATTGCGCCTTGACAATGTCGCCGGCCTTGACGCCCTTCAAGGGGCCAGCGGACTTGGCTTTCGCGTATTTCTCCTCGACCTTGACCACTTTGACCGCGCCCTTCTTCTCCAACTCGGAGCCGAGTTGCTCGCCCGTGGCGGGATCCACAAGGCTTTGCCCGACGCTGTACACGGTAAACGCGTCGCCTTCCGAAATGCCTGTCTTTTGGCCGCCGCTGATGAGCACTTCGTCGTCGCCATTGACTTTTACAATGCGCGCTTGAAACGGAACATTCTTCAATTTCTCCGAAATAAGGTTGACGGCGTTGTCAATCGCCACCTGCGTTGCCTTGCCGAGCGGCGTTTTGGAGAAGCCCGAGGTGCCGAACTGCACGCCCGCGACGTCCATCCCGAACTTGACGCCGCCCGAGGCGGCCTTGCCTTCGACGCGTTGTGATGCCAGCACCTCGCCCGTCGTCGTGTCGATCAGGCGAATGATCAGGCCCACGTGCGCTTCCTCGCGCTTGTTGCCGACGTTGAACCCGCCGAAGCCGATGCCTGAGGCGCTGCCGGAACTCCTGTTTTCAAACTCCGTGACCGTGCCCTTGACGAGGATCTGCGCGTTGACGAGCTTGCCCGTCTGCGCCGATTGCGACTTCTGCGCGCGCCCGCTGTTGGCGAGATCCTGTTCGGCCACGACGTCGCCCAGCGTCTGGCGCTCCATCACGGTGAACTGGCCGCTTTGCATCAGCGCATCCGTCAACTGATCGGCCATGCCGTCATCGAGCGACACCTGGCCTCTCCACGAGGTCTTGTTCTCGAACCGGGAAACGGCGACGATTTTCTTGAGTGTCGCTGCGAACATCGGAGAAGCCATCAGCAACTCCGAAACCATCAGGACGGTCAACCCGCCCCTCCACAACTTCCGATTTAGCTTATGATTCATCTTTCACCTCCATTTTGGAATTCATTGCATGACAGGCCTTGCGTGGCTCTGTCACCTGCACCACTTGTTGCTCTTTGTCTCGATCTCTCTGTCCTGCTCGCTCACCTCCCCTTATTGAAGCTTGAGTTCAGTGGGCCGGCTCCAGCGTGACGTAGCCAGTCTGGTCCACTCCGGTGAAAGAGCCCTTCCTGCCGTTGTCGATTTGACTGATAGGAATTTTCTGGGGAGGGGGTTGAAGGGGGGTAAACTGCACCTTTCCCTCGCCAGTGCTGGTGGGATGGAACGCACCCGGGCAAATGGCACCTTCAGGGTACCTGCCTACTCGATAGGTCATCCCGCAGATCGACCCCGTCCATTTGCGTCGGTACAGGAAAGCCTTCCACGGATGCCGCGTGATCTTGCGGACGCATTTGCTGTTGCGCGACGCTGCTCGAAGGAACGACAAAGATTCCTCAACGGGCTCGGAATGGCATTCGTTATACGCACCACGACGTGCTTCAGACGCGCCACGGGCATGGATAAAAGCTCGGCGGAAGGCTCGGCACTGGCGAGTCTGTCGGCATGAAGCCCTTTCGGTTGCCTGCACCAATCGCAAGTTCACTTCTCCTTGTGTCGGCTGATAGTCTATAGTGACCTGCGCCGCATGGCAAGCATTTTGGCAGGCTGATAGGAATTTGATTTACTCAGAGGCTTGTCGTGACTATGCTAGGGCCCGAAAATGCGAACGTTTCCTGACGTCGGGACCGGGTCACGCGTTTCTCGGAAAGGCGGGTGTAGCATAGTGGTAATGCACCGGCTTCCCAAGCCGGCGAGGTGGGTTCGATTCCCATCACCCGCTCCAATTTGTTGGCGCGCGAGTGATGGGTGCTGCGAGGCTTGGCCCGAACAATTCTTCTGGCTGGTGAGGTGGCCTCGAATCCTTCTAGGGTAAACCCCGAAGCGGATTCGGGGTGAAGTTTGCTACGTGAAACGTGGTGAAATTCCCATTTTAGCTCGGTTTATCGAGCCACCCGCTCCAGCCTTTGCTCGCCGCGAAGCGGGGAGGGGAGGCCGTCACGTCATAGCCGGGTTCGCAAGGCGAAGGCGGACATCAACCCACGGCGAGCTACGGCTGGCGGGCCGGTTGATGTGGTGTGCGCGATTTGCAGAACTTGTTGTCCTTTAAAAGGTGCATGCTATAGTGCTTGTGAAATTTTTCCCAGGCTTGGCGCCGGTGACGGTGTATCGAGCGGCGCGTCGGCGTTTCGGAAGACACAAGACGATCGCGCGCTGGAGGTTGCCGGTTTGGATGTACGGATCTGTCACACGCGTGATTATTTGCCTGATGCTCTACCATTGGTATGCGCACGCTTACGAGCGCCTAACAAGATCCCTGTTCGGCGCTGGTCTCCCGACCGCGCCGCTCCATCTGACCGCATGGTCTCCGCTGTGAAGCACGCGTGCGAGACCTTCGGTCGGTCAGTATGCGAGGTCGGGAGACCTCCGCACAACCCGGTTTTGTTGGCCGCTCTAAGTCTTGTCGTGGTCATGACGGTTTGCTTGGCCGCCGCCCGGGCTGCGGAAACAGGCAGCGGCGTCATTGTCGGATCGGTGCGGCTCACCGGCCGCGCGCCGACCGTCCCCCTCGTTTGCGCAGAGCAGGACTTGGAGGTCTGCGGTTCGCAGGCGCGCCCGCTGCAGGCATTACTGCTCGGTGCGAACCAGACGGTTCGAGACGCCGTGGTCTACCTCGGCGCTTCCCTTTCGAACGGCAGATTCGCGCCGAACGACGGCGCGCCGGCCGTTCTGGATCAACGCGGTTGCGAATTCGTGCCGCGCATCCAGATCGCTCGCGCTGGGGCCAACTTGGTTTTACGGAACAGCGATCCGGTGTTGCACGTCGTGCGCATCGACTCGATGAGCGGCACGAACGGGCCGAAGATGTTGCTGAACGTGACCACACCGTATGCGGGGTTCGAGAAGAAGTACCAGCTTGCGAACTTCCGCGATCCGACGCTGCTGAAGGCGGTGGGCGGCAACGGCCACGACTGGATGGCCGCGTACATCGCCGTGATGCCGCACCCGTGGGCGGCACTCACCGACGAGAACGGGAACTTCACACTGCGTGGCGTGCCCGCTGGCACTCACAAGCTGTACGCATGGCACGAAGTGCTCGGCACGCTCGTGCGCGAGGTGAAAGTGATAGGCGACCGTCCCACCACGGCCAATTTCGAGTTCTCAGCGAAGTAATGAGCGGACAGCTCAGAAATTGCCGGTGCTGCGACGGAGTCGTTGCTGGGCCACCTGCGCGTTCTTCTCGTCGCCGAGTGCGGTGAAGCAGTCGTACAACGCGCGCCACACCGCGGGATCATCAATGCCGTGCTCGACCGCGGGCCGCAGCGT
>JBEKFI010000102.1:0-12183 GCA_050013395.1 Verrucomicrobiia bacterium
ATCGGCGAAGACGGACGCGTCGCGTGTTACACCGGCAAGATTGAAATGGGACAGGGGATCGTCACCGGGTTGGCCCAAGAGATCGCGGATGAACTCGATGTGCCGCTCGATGCGGTCGATATGGTCATGGGCGACACGGATCTCTGTCCGTTCGATGGTGGGACCTTCGGCTCTCTCTCCACGCGATCCTTCGGGCCTGCACTGCGGGCGGCCGGTGCGGAAGCAAGGCAGGTTCTGTTGGAATTGGCTTCCGAAAATCTCAAAACGCCCGCCGAAAGATTGGCGACCGATAACGGCTTTGTCTTCGACAAGGAGAATCGCCAGAACCGCGTTTCGTATGCGCAGCTTGCCAAAGGCAAAAAGATCGAACGGCATGCCACGGGGAAGGTGGCGGTCAAGAAACCGGCAGAATTCAAGATCATGACTCGGCCGGTGACGCGCCGGGATGCCTTGGAAAAAGTGACCGGCAAGGCGAAATTTGCCGGAGACATTCAGTTCCCCGACATGGTGTATGCGAAGATCCTCCGTCCGCCGGCGCACGACGCCAAGCTGACCGATGTCGATGTCTCCGAAGCCGAGAAGGTGAAAGGCGTCCAAGTGATCAAAGAAGGCGATCTAATCGCCGTGCTGCACAAATTGCCGGATGTGGCCGAGATGGCTCTGGCCAAGATCAAGGTGAAATACGACCGGCCGCAATCGGATCTCGACGACAAGAACATCTTCGATCATCTGGTGAAAGCCGCTCCCGAAGGCCGAACGTCGGCGAAAGACGGCGATCTTCAGAAAGGCGAGAGCGACGCCAAGACGGTTGTTGAATCGACCTATCTCGACGGCTACAAGGCGCACGCGCCGATCGAACCGCATACCGCGGTCGCGAAGATTGACGGGAACAAAGTCACCATTTGGGCTTCGACCCAGACACCGTTTCCCGCCCAACAGGAAGTGGCACGGGCGCTCGGCGTCCCGGCGGGAGATGTGAGGGTCATGCCAATCTTTGTCGGCGGCGGATTCGGCGGCAAGACGAGGAACCTGCAGGTGGTCGAAGCCGCGCGTCTGGCGAAGCTGAGCGGGAAACCGGTCCGGGTCGCGTGGACGCGAAAAGAAGAATTCTTCTATGATTCGTTCCGACCGGCTGCTGTTGTCAAAATCAAATCGGGCGTGACCGACAAGGGCCGGATCAGCTTCTGGGATTACCACGTCTATTTCGCCGGCGACCGCGGCGCGGCGCAGTTCTACAGTATCCCGAACCACAGCACGACGTCCCACGGCGGAGGTTTTGGAGGCGGTCCGAGTGCTCACCCGTTTGCGACGGGAGCCTGGCGCGCGCCGGGCAACAACACCAACACGTTCGCCAGAGAATCCCAGATCGACATCATGGCCGCGAAGGCGGGCATGGATCCTTTGGAATTCCGAATGCAGAACCTGACCGACGAGAAGATGAGGCGCGTCCTGAAAGCGGCGGCCGACAAATTCGGATGGCAACCGGCCAAGGCGCGGAGCGGCAAAGGCCAGGGGATCGCTTGCGGCATTGATGCGGGAACCTGGGTGGCCACGATCGCCGAGGTCGAGGTCAACAAGACGACGGGCAACGTCAAAGTCAACCGGGTCGTCTGTGCGCAGGACATGGGGTTGGCGGTCAATCCGGAAGCCGCCGCGATCCAGATGGAAGGCTGCGTCACGATGGGCCTCGGGTATGCCTTGAGGGAGCATATCCGGTTCAAAGGCAAAGAGCTTTTCGATCTGAATTTCGATACCTACGAGATTCCCCGGTTCTCATGGGTGCCGAAGATCGAGACGATCATCATCGACAACAAAGATTCCGCCCCACAAGGCGGCGGCGAACCCGCCATCATCACGATGGGTGGCGCACTTGCCAACGCCATCTATGATGCCATCGGCGTCCGACTCTTCCAGTTGCCCTTGTCTCCAGAGCGAATCAAGGAGGCGGCGAAGAAAGCCTAAAGGCTCTCAAGGTTGGTTGGCCGCACGGTTCCGCCACATCGCCCTTGGAGACCCAGATCGAGAGACAACGAAGAAAGCGTACGACAGCGAGATTGGACGACCAATAGATTTGACGTCATTGCGCTATCATGCGGGCAAAGACACCGTTGAGACTGCTCCCAATATTATGGTTACGCCACGCGGGAGACAAGCCGCACTGGTCGGCGGGCCACGTGTCGCTGTTGTCGGCGCCCCACCAAAAGCCAACGCCCCCCGGTTAGTGGGTTAGTTTGTTGTAGCGGCGCTCCCTGCCCCGACATCCAATGTCGGGGTGAACGAGCGCCGAACAAAATCCGATTCGGTTTGTGGGAGCGACCGCGTGGAACGTGAATATATGAAAGCGCGCCTCCGGGCGGAACGATGTCCGCCTCGCGCTTATAAAGCAAAACGTGCTCCACGTAATAGTCAACCGCCTCGGCGATCGTGGCGTTGTATGGCCTCAGCTTGTCGAGACTCTTGGCCGCCTCGACGCGGTGCTCCATCGGCAGCGTGAACGCGGCCGCGCCCTCGCGTTGGCGCATGGCGCGGATTTCCTGAGCGCGCGCCTCGGCTTCGGCGCGAGTCTTGAACGTCTCGCGAATGCGCTTGCCGTCCACCATGACGGCGATCTGAAACGCGGTCTTGCCAGAGGGGTATTCCCGCTGTAGGATAGGCGGCCATGACGGTTTCGACTTTGACTTGTGTGTGCTGTGAATGGCGTTCATTGGCGATCCTTTTTCTGCCGCCAATATTGCCACTTGGCACAAGTAAAAAGTTGTAAGTTGTTCGCGCCCATAGCTCAACTGGATAGAGCGTTGGTCTACGGAACCAAAGGTTGCAGGTTCAACTCCTGCTGGGCGCGCCATCAGAAGCGAGCGTGGCAGGCGATTTGTCCGTAAGGTGCGGCGTAGCTGCGAATGGCAGCCGATTCGCGAAAGAAATCGAACTGCCTGTAGGGTACGCACCCGGCCTCCGCTTCAACGGTCAAACTGGGCAGCGCCTTCCAAGACATGCCCGCGCCGAAACGGACTTCAGAATAATCCACCGGCGCGCCGTCCAGCTTCGGCTGGCCATGATTGCTGCCAAAATGCTGGGCGACCCTGAACGGCCCCGATTCGATGGCTGCCCCACAGTACACCTGCAAATGGTCAGAGGCATCGTATACGACACGAGGATGCGGAGGGATCAGGTCCAGCGTCCACGCATCCGCAAACTTCCAGCGCACACCGATGCCGGGCAGAACCGGGTATTGGCTGCGCAGATCGACTCGCAATCCGAAAGTCCATTGCAGATCGGCGTCCACAAGATATACGCCGCCCAACACAACCGGGGCGTCCACATTCCGCCAGTTTACATCGTTGAACTCGCTGTAAACGCCCGGCTGCACTTCCAGCCGCATGAGCCATTGATCGGTGAGTTCGTAATCGGCGCCGATGACCGCACTGACCTGTTGAAGCGCGTCGGGCACCGGCGCGTTGCCGGACACTCCGAAGGAAAACCGCTGCCATTCAAAACCGAACCGCAGTAGCAGGTCTTTCGTGACCTGCGGTGAGAGAACGTATTTGATGTACCCATACTGCTCGCTCACCGATCCGATGTCTTTCCCGAAGGCGTGCGTGGTGACGCCGCCCACATAGCTGTACTCGGCATCGAGTTCCTGAGAGATGTTCATGCTGCCGGCAGCGCAGGCCGTGCCGCGGGGTAGTGATAGCAATCCGCACAACACCAACACGCGGAACCCAAGATGGCAGTTCGTTCTTGTCCCGAGCGAGATGGTCTTTCGTTTCCAAGTCACCGTTTCGCCTTCATATCTTCTTGGAAGGAGCGGATCTCTTTCTTGATCTCTTGCAGCATAATCGCGCCGTACGCGATCCGTTCGGTTCCCTTCGTGAACGACAAGGTCGGCGCGGCAAAGAAATCGCCCCGCCACACCAACGCCCCCGTCCTCTGCCCGACCTGGATCGGCCAGACTTCGTAGAAGGTCGCCGAAGTGTAGTAGTTGCCGCAGACATAATATTCCTCGTCCATCACCTGGAAATGGTCGCCGACGGTGCCGTGATAGATGGCGCCCAAACTCAGCGTGGCGTGATGATCCGCCTCAAAAAAACTACAGTAGCAAGCCGGCGCCAATGGCGCACTGTTCGTTCCACCGATCAAACCACTGCCCTTCAGGACCGGAAGAAACTCATGCGCGATCTGTAGTTGCTCGCGCAGCATCGTCCGGAGCTGCGCAGCAGGCGACACGGATTCCCCGGCAACTTCGTACGGCGCGCTGCCGCCGAGTCCGTCGCGCTGAAACACCGACGCACGCGCCAGCAAAAGCTGCGTCCAACAATGCGCGGCCTTGTCCGGCTCCGAACTCGTTTTCAGACAGCGCGCCAGGGCCTGCGCTTCGTCACGGCTGAGGTTGAGTTCCGACTTGTTCTCCGTGGTGGCCGATGTCTTGTCCAGCAGCCACCGCACGGGACGTTCGTTGGATTTGAAACTCAAGGACTTGAAGTCGGCGATGTCACAGGGGTTGTGCAACAGATGAAACGCATAGACCTTCAACTCCCGGTGCGGCGAAGGATCCCAGACCTGCAATCGCTTGGCGACGTCTTCCGCGGAACCGGCGACCGCGAAACAGGTTTGTGCCGAGATTCCGTTGGGGAAATTCATCAATGAGCCGCGCTCCGCGAGAATCTCGCCGTCCAAGAGCCGGTTCAGATCAGCCTGCTTGAACAAGCTGAACTCTTTCAAGCTGGCCAACGCATCGGCTGCCCGTGCGACCTCCGTCGCAACCGCGCCCCACGCCAGAAAGACAATCACCAGCGCCTCGACACGTCTCACGATTGTCGCCACCCCTTTCCAATCACTGATGAAATCAATGCAGGTTCTCGGTCCAAATTTCAGGGACGATAGACGAAACCGCCTGCAAACACAAGACGGCTTGGCGCAGGGGCACTGACTGAAGACCTACCAGCAGGGTCAGCAGGTCGCAGATACCGGATCAGGAGGGTCGATAGAATACTCCGAATCTGCCAAATGCCGTTACAGACGTTGCAGTTCCCAGTAACCTGGCGGCCTCGGCATCATCTCCCCGGAGAATGAAATACCCTTTGCCGGTGCGAAGATATCCTGCCAGCTTCTCTTTGAGTTCGTCGGTATAAACCTCACTCCACAGCCCAGATGTCGTCCTTCGCCCGGTGAGGGCGAACAGATAGCCGCCAAGTTGGGGGTCGTTGGCCAGGAGGATGTCGTCCATCTCGACACTTCCTTTTATCCAATGGGCCAACGCCGCAATGTCATCCGGCACGGCAGGAGGGATCTCAGCAGCTTTGTCTGCCTTTTGCCATTCAGCCAGAGTCAAACCAGGGGTTGCCATAAGCCATGGAACACCTTGAAACGGTAGCGGTAAACCCACCTTCGTCTGGGATGGTTTCAGGAAAGGGGTGACGCTCACGCAACTGATGAACAAGATCAGGATGACCCATCGAATTTGCTCCTTCGCGCAGCGTTCGATACCGTAGCCGCCGAGCAGGGCGAACGAAAAACCGCCATAGATCCAGAACCGGTCTCGCAGCGTGAAGAAGAAAAACGCGCTGGCGATGATGGTTGATAGAACCGCCAGCGATTCTTTCTCGGGACACTTGATGACGGAGACGATCCCCAATAGAGCAGCCAGGACGGTAAACACAGGAATGAAAACCGGGAGGTGCGACACACCCGAGTGAAGAAACTCGCGATGGCGATAAAGGTGCACCAGCCAGGGACTGAAGACTACGCAAGTGGATACCACCACCAAGAGGACGGTTTTCCAATAATCCCTTCTGAAGAGAGCCAGCAGGAACAACGAGAACGCCGCCACACCCGCAATCCCGAAATGAAGATAACAGGTCACGGAAAGAAGAAAGACAGCCCAAGCCATCTTCTTTCTCAGCACCAGCACATGCACCAACGGCCAGAGGAGCATGGCGTAGGTGCCCGGCATCATGATCAACGAACACGGAAACAGCAACGCGATGTTGAGAGAAAGGAGCAAGAGCGTTACGAAGGCGGCCCGCATTCCAAAGAGCAGACGCGCCGTCAACCAGCCCGCCAGCAATACCAACGGGAAGGTAACGACATCGTAAAGCCTCGCCAGATCCACCAGATTCAGACCGGTAACGTGAAGGATGGCGACGCCTGCCAAATGAAACAACGGCGAGTAAAGATGCGGTCTGCCGAACGGAGCAAATTCCCACCAAGCATGGAGCGTGGGGCCTCTCTCGAAAAATGCCCTCACGACATCGAGATGATACCAACTGTCTTGCATCACGGGCAGGGAAGACCGGATGCGGAAAAGCAGGATGAAAAACAGCAGAAGAATCGTTACGGAACAAAAATCATATCCCCGTCCCTTGAAACATCTGCGTATGAATTCTCTATTCACCTACATCGTCTGCACGACATGGACAACGGGAACGTCTGTATCCCGCGAATCCTTTTCTCCAAGAGGCACAGTCACAAGCGTCTCGGCCCGTCTCACGATTGTCGCCACCCCTTCCAAGTCACCATTGAGATTAATGCAGGTTCTCGGTCCAAATTTCAGGGACGATAGACGAAACCGCCAACAAACACAAGCCGATGACGTCTCACAAATGTTTGTAGGCCGCCTC
Organism: Verrucomicrobiia bacterium; assembly: GCA_050013395.1. Taxonomy (GTDB): domain Bacteria; phylum Verrucomicrobiota; class Verrucomicrobiia; order Palsa-1439; family Palsa-1439; genus JBEKZD01. The sequence goes on from JBEKFI010000102.1 coordinate 6,618, forward strand.
TGCGAGGCGGCGTGCCGTAGCTTCCGGTGAATCTCGCCGACTCATAGAGTCGGCCTACAGCAACTTGCGATTTATCAGGTGAGTGTTCTATGCTTTAGGCGTCATGGCAGAGAACGCGATCCATTTGCTCGATGTGGTGGCACTGACCGAAGACTTGCCAGAGCGGGGGTTGCGACGGGGTCAGGTCGCCACCGTCGTCGAAATCCTCGCACCCGATGCCTTCGAGATCGAATTCGTCGATAACAATGGCCGCACCTACGCCATGCTCGTGTTGCGGGCGCAACAACTCATGGCGCTGCATCACCAGCCCGCCAACGCCTAGCGACTACTATAAGCGAGACCGCTCTGTAAGAGAAACACGGAGACGGGATACCCGCCCCAGTTCCCCTCTCGACTTCTTCCCCCCACCTGACGACGCGGTTGCGCAGATGGATCGTCCAAGTCTGCGCGCGCTGGACAGAGGCGCGGAGAAGGAACGGGAGGGTGTTCCTAGCTTCGTGCACCAGCCCCCGAAAGACTAAAGAAGCTGGCGCAGGGGAAGGAAAGGGTTCAGATCGGGTTATATGATTGCGAACTGGGAGCAACGGCATCGGGCTACTGTTCCGTAGCTTCAAAATAGTAATAACCGGTATCGATACTGGGTTCTGATGTCAGGCTTAAATCGTCCCAACCATGTAGTGTCGCTTTGATTATCCTCTTTTTACCCGAAATAAACAGCTTTCCAAAAAAGAGGTGTCTGTTGATATTGCCAGACGCTTGCATCGTGATTGTATTGTCTTCCATTATTGCGCCAGTTAGCGCGTTTGTCGTAGCCCCGCTAACCCAATGACCAGCAAAGACTCTTCCGTTCTGAGAGCTAATATCGATGATAGGACCTGTTGTGCCAGTTGGGGCATTTGTATGCACTGTATACACAGGCTGACCGTTTGGATCTAAGACGTTCTCATATGTAACACCCACTGCAGGACCCACCCCCACTGTGGGTTTCCATTGGCCAGTCACATCGGGAATCTTGGCAGCTTCAGCAATCGCACTGGTAGCGACAAACAGCGCCACCAATACAATGTACGTCATCGTTTCTCCCATTACTTTGTTCTGTTTCATGGCTCTTCTCCTCGTGTTTGAGTGTTTAATCCGCACACCGTGTTGATGCTATAGAGTGTTTTGGCTCGAAGTCAATTGGGAAAAGGCCACGCTTCGAAAATTTCGGCGAGATCAGAGGGAACTTGCGGGTTCGTGACAGCCCTTGCTACACTGCCATCGGCTTCGCCCGACAGGAGCGCGCCGTTTTTCTCATGAACATCGCCGCGTTGATTGACCACACTCTGCTCAAGGCCGAAGCCACCGCCGGCGACATCGCCCGTCTCTGCTGCGAAGCGCGCGAGTTCGGGTTCTGGTCGGTTTGCGTGAACCCCTGCCACGTGCGCCGCGCTGCCACCGCGCTGACCGGCCCCGCTCGAAGCGGGGCAAGCTCCAACGTCAAAATCTGCACGGTCATCGGGTTTCCCCTCGGCGCGAATCTGACCGAGACGAAGGTGTACGAGACCCGGTTTGCACTGCGCGACGGCGCGAGCGAGATCGACATGATAATCAACATCGGCGCGCTCAAGGCCGGCGACGATGCCGTCGTGCTCGCCGATCTCCAGAGCGTGGTGCAAGCCGTTCGGGAATCGGACGCGCTCTGCAAGGTCATCTTCGAGACGTGCCTGCTCACGCACGACGAGAAAGTCCGGGCCTGCGAACTCTGCGTGAAGGCGGGCGTTGACTTCGTCAAAACCTCCACCGGACTCAGCACCGGCGGCGCGACGGTCGAAGACGTGGCGTTGATGAGCCGGCTCGTCAAACCGCACGGGATCGGCGTCAAAGCCTCCGGCGGAATCCGCACGCTGGCCAATCTCAAAAAGATGGTTGCCGCCGGCGCGACGCGCATCGGCACCACCCGCGGCGTGAAAATCATGCAGGAAGCGGCTGCTTCGTAGGAACGGCGGGCTGGGGCCAGCCCGCCCTACCGGAGTTGTGGTAGGGCGCGGTGGCTCACCGCGCCGCCCAAGCTGCGACTGGTCATCGGCTTCACAGCCACTTCGCGATCTTCTCGCGATTCTTGGTGTAGAGAAACGCGAGCACGAGCAAGATGACGCCGAGACCAATGAACGACAGGATGCGATAGACAACCTCCAATCGCGCCAGATCGTACAGCAGTGCGCGTCCGAGACTCAATCCGAGCACGATCAACCCGGCGACACGGTACGAACGTTCCTTCGCCGCAAATCCGAGCGCCAACAACGCGAACCCGCACACGGACCAGCTCGCGGTGAGAAACTCGCGCGCCACCAGCCGCCGCAGCGTCACGACCGCGAGCGCCGTGATCGCCACCACGATCAGGGCTGGAATCAGCCGCTGCAATTCCTTCGACAGTCGAAACGCTTCACCCCTCATCTTCGCCACACGTTGCGCGATGCAAAGCAATACCACGGCCACCAGCGCGTTGGCCCACCAACTGCCCGGCGATGCCCTGCCGCTGGCAAGATAATCGATGGTCCCCGTCGCCAGCGGGATCAGCGAGAGCACGGCGTAAGTTCCTTCGCCGACCGTCCCCGCCGCGAGAATCAACAAAAGCGTTTCAACAGCCAGAACGCTCAGCAGCCATCGTTCAGGCGCATGATCCGCCGTGACCACGACCGCCGCAACGGTGGCGACAAACGCGTACGGCGCGAACACGATGGCCGAAGGCACAGCCGCCGGTGCAGAATCTTCGGCGCGGACGGCCGAGTCTGTTCGCCGCCGCAGAAACACTCCGAACCCGAGTGTTACGGCGACCAAGGCCAGCGCTTGAGCCAGCGGCCACGGCTCGTCATTGAATTTGGCCGAGTAGAAAGCAGCATTGGCCCACACCAACGGCAAGTGGGCCGACCATCCGATCTCGCTCGTTCTCAGCGCCCCACCGATCAACGCCATCAAGACGGCTCCGGCAATCCACGCCCACGGCCGCATATCCGCATCGAAATGCTGCCGAGCCGCAACCATCGCGAGCACCGTGGACACCAGCGCGAAGAAGAGGCTGCTCGGATTGAAAGGCAGCGTCTCATATTCGGTTGCGGGTCGTTTCTCGAGCCGCGCACAGACCAGCCCAACCGCCGCCGCGAACGCCACGCCCCAAATCATCGGGGTATCCCAGTCTTCCGGGTATTTTCCCCAAGCATACGCGGCTGCCACTGCGAACGTTGCGCGCCCGATCCAAGCGACCCAACGCGATTTCATCGCTCGCGCCAGCATCAGCACAAACGCGCTTTCGAGCGCGAGCGCAGCCACCAGTCTCACGCCCTTGAAGTAGCTGATCAGCCCCAGCGTCGCAACGCCCAATCCTTGCACGAATAGCGTGTCCATCACGAGGCGTTCGGGTTGGTAACGCCGATAAGCGATGGCCGACAAGACTAGAAGCGCGCCGCCGAAACAGAATTGGAATTGCCATTGGAGGTTGGGATGCGCGTGGTGCATGAGAAGCGTGAACAGCACGAAGAAAAAGGCGTTGTTCAGCGTGAGAAATCCGTTCCGTTCGGCAGCAGCGAGCGCCTCGCGCCGGACGATCAGTCCGCCGATTGCGAACAACACCCAGTACAACGACAGGAAGGCAGCGCGCAGCCGAAAATCCGATTCGCCAAGATACGCGGAGTCGAAAACCAATCGCTCCAGGTCCCCGAATCGATTCAGTTTCCAGACCCAAATCATGTAAGTCAGGTAAGTCGCCAGCACTGCGCCGTAGGAGATGTGCACCCAGCGGTTGCGCGCCAGGAAAAACAGCGCCGCCAGCGCCAGCACCGCGTTCGAAGCAAGAGTGAACCCCGTCACGCCGCTGATGACCGACGTGTAGTAACCGAAGAACAACGCCATCCCCGCCAGCGTCGCCGATTGCCGCTCCTGCGCCACGCCGACAATCGCGACGACGACCAGCGTCAACAGTGTGAGCGCCAGCGCGGGACTGTGAATTACTCGGAACGCCTCGACGAAATGCGCCGCGTAGGTGACGAAATACGCCAGCGCCAGCGAACCGCCCTGAAGAATCCGGGCAAACTGCGGCATCCGTTTATCGAGCCACAATCCCAAGGCGCCCAACACCACGCACGCCAAATAACCGACCGCCACCTTTTGCGGGACGGTTAATCGCGGCGTGATGTAGGCCGCGAAAAACACCATGCCCGTCAACAACGCCGCCATCCCAATCCGTGGCAGCCAGTACGTGCCGAGTCTCACCTCGAAAGATTCCCGAGGCTCGGCGGGCGGCACGGGTTGTTGTAGGGCAACCCCGAAAGCGTTCGGGGCTGCCTGAGGTTGTGACGGCGGCAACCGGGGCGGTTGCCCTACAATCTGGGGCGGCGATTGCGGCAGCGCTCCAGACTGGCTTGCAGCGGAGGCGACTGGAGGCAAAAACTCTGTAGCCCTCGGCGGCAACGGTGGCGGCATCACTATCGGTTGCGGTGGTGCCGGCGCTGTCCGTGCTGCGATTTCCTCTATCTTGCGGCTGACCTCCGTCAGTTTGTGCTTAAGCTGGCGGATTTCTTCCCGCAGTTGCTGCAATTCATCCCGGTCGGATCGGGATGAGTCTGGTTGCGCGTTGCTCATCGCAGTTGCTACACTCCTTTACCCCGAAAGCCTTCGGGGTTGATCGTGAAGCAGCCGCCACTCTACCAACAGTTCGTGCCACTGCCAAGCAATGAAAAGATCGGGTAGTGCCCTAATTTGAAACTCCCATTGCAACCGGCCCAATCCATGCAATTTTCCTTCGTGAAAACATCAATAAACCTTTTGCGGTACGAAAAACGCGACTTCTCCCGGCTTCAAATGCGCTTTACCAGACAGGTTTCCGACTCTTATTCCAACAATGGATGAGAACCGAACTGACACCGAGAAGAATCTCATCGGGATTTTGAGTAGCATGATATGCGTAATGTATATCATTAGGGTCGTGAATTATTTTAGGGTTTGGATACATCACCATTACACTAGGGGGATTTGGGCGAATGCTGGGAATAGAACTTTCACTATTTGTGCTGGAAAACATACAAATAACTTCAGCGTTTTTTTGCGTGTATCGCCCCTGCGGTGGAGTGACGAAAAAATCTGGAATCCTCACAATTTCTTGGTTTTTACCGATTCTGGTAAATGGTGGGACTTCAACGTCTGGCTCGAAGCTGGTAACAACAACCAGATTTGCCTTAACCGCTTCATCGGGTGCCGGTTTTGCATTTGCTCCATAATCGGCAAGCCCGCGTTCCTTACAATCGCGGATTGCGAGTTCAAGGCTCGCCGCATCCAAAACGCCGTCCAATCTCACACCGCTCTTTTCTCGCCTTTTGCTACGAAAAGCAACGCTTTCCGCACCCATTCGGATGTGGAGTCTTCAGATCGCCGTATGGCTTCAGCGATAGCCGATAGGGTGGTTGTAGCTGCGAGCCTGCTCGCGGCCTTTGTGATGGCCGATGAGGTACGACTTGCCCCGAACGCGTTCGGGGCTACAATCCGGTGGTAGTAACAAGATGCGCGCGGCCATCGCGGGGGCGCATCCCGGCAC
>JBEKFI010000103.1:0-12112 GCA_050013395.1 Verrucomicrobiia bacterium
AGGTGACGCAACATCATCACGCCCGACAACAGCAACGCCGTCGGATTGGCCAATCCTTGGCCCGCGATGTCAGGGGCGCTTCCGTGCACCGCCTCATAAATCGCGGTTTGCTCGCCGATATTACCGTTCGGCGCAACGCCGAGGCCGCCGACAAGTCCCGCGCACAGGTCGCTGACGATGTCGCCATAGAGATTCGGCAACACCATCACATCCAGCCTGTTCGGATTCAGGACCGACTGCAGGCAGGCGTTGTCCACGATCACTTCGTCGTAAACGATTTCAGGAAACTGTTTGGCGGTGGCGCGGCGGCGACGGCAAACACCCGTTTCACTGCCTCCGCGATCTCAGGCCCAATCCCATCACCGGCAATCAATGTCACGGTATGCACGATCCCGTGATGCTCCCCGAAGTTGCGGCCTGAGTCAAAGAGGTTGACAGCATCGCGCACCACCGCGTATGCTAGCGTAGTATTTTGGAGGATTGACCCATGGCTGACGATACACCACAGCAAACCTCACCAGAGGAAGAATCCAAGCAACTCGCACGACAGGAAGAATCCAAGAAAGATACGGTGCGGATTAATCTGCCACCGGGCTTGGGGGGCCGGACCGGGGCGCCGTCTCCGCCTACTCCTGCCACTTCGAGAGTCAAACCCGCTCCCTCGACGGGTTCCCCCGAGGAGGAAGCCAAAAAGGGAACGTCCGTGATCGGGATGCCTGTCGCCGTTCCGAAACCGAAGAAGGACACGTCGCGCGTTCAGGTCACGGCCGCGAAACCGCCCGCTCCCGAAGCGCCGCACCCAGCCGTGAGGTTGAAACGCGAAGAACCTGCACCAACCGCAGCCCCCGCAACGGCGTCTGGTGCGCCCACAAAACCGGCTCCAGCGTCTGTCACGGCGACCGCCCCAAGCGCCGTGGACGCCGGTTTGGCAATTGGAGCGATCGTTCTCTCGATTGCCGTGCTGGTTTATCTGGCGATGGTGGCGATGGGATAAAATCCCTCGCTGTAACCAGGCTGCCCTGCCGCAGCATCCAAGACTCAAAGAGAGTCGGAGACATTCAATGGCAAGCAAGCATATTGTCGTCATATCGAACAATAATTTTGAGCAAGAGGTGAACAAATCGCCGACGCCCGTGCTGGTCGATTTCTGGGCCGAATGGTGCGGACCCTGCAAAATGATCGCGCCCGTCCTTGACGAAATCGCCGAGGAGAAAGCCGGCAAGATCAAGATCGCCAAGGTCAATGTGGATGAAAATCAAGAACTGGCCGCCAAGTTCGGGATCCGCTCAATTCCAACGCTTCTATTGTTCAAAGGCGGTCAGGTGAAAGAGCAGATTGTTGGGATGACCGGCAAAAAAGACCTCGAGCGGAAGCTGGCAGTGCACCTCGGCTGAGCGTTCAGCCCAGCGCTTTTTCCTGGATCGCTAGCAGTTTCTTAATCCCGCTCTCGGCAAGCTTGAGCAGGCGTGCCAGATCGTTTTTGGAGAACGGCTTGTCTTCGCCCGTGCCTTGGATCTCAACAATCTGTCCTTTGCCCGTCATGACAACGTTCATGTCCACTGCCGCCTTGGAATCCTCGTCGTAGCAGAGATCCAATAGCGGCGTGTCGTCCAGCAGCCCGACACTCGCGGCCGCGACGCTGGAGGTGACGGGCATTTCTGAGATCGCTCCGTCTTGGTGCAGCTTCCGCATCGCGAGCATCAACGCGACGTACGCGCCCGTAATCGCCGCCGTCCGTGTGCCTCCGTCCGCTTGCAGAACGTCGCAGTCGATCCACACCGTCCGTTGGCCGAGTTTGTCCAAGTTGGTCACGGCACGCAAGGCGCGACCGATCAACCGTTGAATCTCCTGAGTCCGTCCATCGACGCGACCCCGTGTGACTTCGCGCGGCTTGCGCGGCGCGGTCGAGTACGGCAGCATCGAATATTCCGCGGTGATCCAACCGCCGCTGATCGCGCCTTGGCGGGACTCGCGCATCCAGCGCGGCACGCCGTTTTCGATTGACGCGGCGCAGAGCACACGCGTCTGTCCCATCTCGATCAGGACCGATCCCTCGGGCGGGCTGACGTAGTGCGTATGAATCCTAACCGGCCGAAGCTCGTTGGGTTTGCGTCCGTCGATCCGTTTCATGGCGCGCTACAATGTGCCCGCCAAAATCATCCGGCAAGCGTTTTTTCCGGAGGCACGGCCCGATAGCGGCGGCTGGCGTGCGTCTTTAGCGCAAGGCAGTTTCGTGGCCGCGAAGCTCGGACTGTTTTCGGGCGTGCTGCTCGATGCATTCCACGAGCGTTTTCAGGCTCACGGGCTTTGACAGAAATATCTGGTTGCCCCTTCTGAGCTCGCTGTCGCCGGTTTCAGAATGCGAGACGATCGCGGTTAAGAATACGATCGGGGTGTTATCGAGCGTTGGATCGGCCCTGATTTGGGACGCGACTTCTGTGCCGTCCATTTCCGGCATGGTGATGTCCAACAGAATCATGTCCGGATCGAACCTGCGGGCGGCTTCGAGGGCGCGCGTGGACCGATTCTCCACCTCCACCTCGTATTGGCCCGTCTTTTCCAAGCTTAGCTTGGTCATAGTGGTCATGCCCGCCTCGTCGTCCACGACCAAAATACGTTTCTTGTTCATAGCTTAACTGTTCCTTTCTGTTTTGAAGGTGATCGTCGCCTGCGCGCCGCCTTCGGGCCGATTGGCCATGCTGATTGTGCCACCGTGCAGTTCGACGATGTTTCTCACGACCGACAATCCCAGCCCCGTGCCGACACCGGTCGGTTTTGTGGTGAAAAATGGTTCGAAGATCTTGGCGAGCGCCTCGGGCGGTACGCCCGTGCCTGTGTCTGCCACTTCTGCCACGACCGCCGCCGCGGAGTTGTCTGAGCCGTTGCCCGAAGCGGGCGACCCTTGGGCGTAGGTCCTGACGCTGAGCGTTCCGCCGTGCGGCATCGCGTGAATGGCGTTCATGAAAAGATTGATGAACACCTGCTCCATCTTGGTGCGATTGAGTTTAAGAGGAGGCAGGTTCTCAGCCAGGTTTTGGCTCACGTTGATGTGATGCTTCATCAATTCGTGCCGCACCAACCGCAGGGATTGTTCGATGGCGGCGTTAAGATTTTCCTCGTTCACTTCCCAGCGGCTCGAAGCCGAAAAGTCCAGCAACCCGCGAATGATCGTGTCGGCCCGCAGAGCAGAGTCCCACATTTCCTTCAGCACGGTGGGAACGTGCTGGTCGCCATTGTTTGGAAAATCGGTTGACAGATATTCGATGCCCATCGTAATCACGGCCAAAGGATTCTTCACTTCATGCGCCACGCCGGCGGCCAGGCGCCCCACGATTTCCATTTTCTCGGCCTGCATCAGGCTGGCTTGGGCGGTCTTCAACTGTTCGTTGGCTCCCTTGAGGTCTTTGTTTGTTTTCAGCAGCTCGCGTTGGCTTTCGCGCAAAGAAGCCAACGCTTTGGCCCGCTCGGCGATCTCGGACTTCAACGCCAGGTTTTGCTCGCGCAACTGCTCATCCCGCGCCTGAATCTGGCCCAGCATCTCGTTGAACGTGTCAACGAGCAGCCCCAGTTCGTCTTGGCTGCGCTTGGCGGCGCGCACTGAAAAGTCCTGGCGTTCGGACACGGTGCGGGCTGCCTGGGCCAGTTGCAGGATCGGCTCGGACACGACGCGCTGCAACCCCACCGACAATGCCAGCGCGACCAGCGATGACAGCAGCAACACCGCCACAACGATGAGCGCGTAGCGTTTGAAACGCTCCCGGATTTCCTGCAGGTCGGACTGCACGTACACCGTGCCGATTCGCTCGCCGTCGTGTATGATCGGCCGATAGAGCGTCAAGTTATCGCCCTCAAAGAATTCCCCGTCCGTCATTGGCTTGGGCGGCAGCCACTGCGTGCCGGCGGCGCGCGTGTAGGTGGCGAACACTTTGCGGTCGGGCGTGAGGATGCAGGCGGCGACGACGTGCGGCTGCGCGTGCAGCGCTGCGAGGGTTTTCTCGGCGGCTTTGGCGTCGTCGAAGATCACCGCCGCCGCGCAGTTTGCGCCGATGGCCTCGGCGAGCGTGGTGTGATGGCCGGCCATGTCGCGGTGAAAAGTCACCCAGTCGTAGGCCACAAACGCCGCGCACGCCAGCAGCAGCGCCACGGTGCTGGTCAACATGATTATCAGCCGCAGCTTGCGGCGAATCGGCATGTCTCGGAGCGAGCGCATCTCAATTCTCCTCCATGTGGCGGGCCAAGTTAAGCAACTGTGAACTGATCTGCAGGCTGGCCCGCTCGGCTGCGCGCGCGTTGATGTCGAAGCGGATTTTTTTCTCTTCCATGACCAGTTGGATGATCCCGCCGCTTTCGAGGAAATCGTCGGTGTCGCTGACCGTCAGGGCGTTTGAACCTTTCAACGCGGCGAGAATCTTGGCCTGCCGCTGTTTCTCGGAGGCGCTGATGAAAATCACGTGGCAGCCCGTCAACTCCTCGACGCGGCGGCTGCGCTTGATCTCGACGGGCCGGCCGTTGACGGTTTTGCCCTGCGTCATCTCATCCAGCACGGTGTCAAACGGATTGTCACCGAGCACGCCGATGACGAGGGGGCTGTGATCGCCGGCAAACGCTTTCGGCGGCCACTCGACGAACTTGGCGAAGTTGAACACGAACGCGGCTTTCAGTTTGTACTCCGGCGACACCTCGGCACGCAGTGGTGTCGCGGCCAGCCACACGACGCCCAGCGTGGCGATCAGACAGCGATGGAGCAGTCGACCCATGGGCTAGAAGCGGCAGGTGAGTTTGCCTCGGAAGGTGCGACCGTCTTGGGGAATTGTGTCTGGATAGTCCGGACTCGGATCGCGGTATTTGTAATCGAACAAGTTGTACACGCTGAACGAAGCCTCCCAGCCTTTCCAGAACTTGTGCGCAAACAGCGTGAAGTTGACGACGTAGAAATCGCCCACGGTCGCTCCGGCGAGCGTCGTGCGGGAGCTGGTGTATTGGGCCTCGAGGCCGGCGAACACCTTCTCCGGCACGACCGGCACGATGAGATTGAACTTGGCCAAGTGGCGCGGGGAGTTGTTGAGCGACGTGCCGGTCTCCTCGTCGCGGGTCTGGGTGAAGCTGTAGCTGACGCGACCGCGAATGTCGTTCGCCCAGCGGCCCTCGAGTTCAAACTCCGTGCCCAGCGCGTTGGCTGAGTCGAGATTGTCAAACATGGCCACGCCGTTGGTGTCGGTGGTCTGACTGATCAGGTCCTTGGTCTGGTTGTAGAACACCGTCACCGTACTGCGCAGGTTCTTGCCCAGCGCCTGCTCCCAAACGCCCTCGTAGGTGCGGATGGTTTCGGCATGCAGATTGGGGTTGCCCGCGTTGACGTTGCTGCTGTAGTAGCGCTCCCACGCGTTCGGGGCGCGATAGGCCGAGCCGTAGATGAACTTCAGCGTCGTGCTGTCCCAAGGGTCGTAAATCAGCGCCGCGCGGGGATTGACCGTGCTGCCGAAACTGGAGAAGTCGTCGAATCGCACGCCGGCGTTCAGCACTAGGTTGTGCAGCACTTGGAATTCGTCTTGGAGATACAGCCCATAATTCCATACCGTGCGGTGCGTATCTTGGTACAGTGTGAACGGCTGCACGTCGAAGTTTTGCAGCAACAGATCGAAGTCGTTGCGATACTCCGCGCCGGCCGTCACCCGGTGTTTTTCAAAAAACGTATGGCGCACCTGCAATTCCCCACCTACCGTGTCCACGAGTTGATGGTCGCGGTTGATTGCGATGTCGGGCGGGTTGCCGGACGCGGCCACGTCGAATGGATAAGTCGCGTCGTACCCGTAGTAATCGTAGTACGCGCGCGCCAGCACCTCCCACGCGTCGGCGAACTCGCGCTCGTACTTCAACTCCGTGTAACCGCGCCTGTCGGTGTTGACGAATCGCGGATCGTCGAACACCGTGCCGTAGAGCGCGTCGGGCACTTGCTTGGCGCGGCCGATGTATCCGCCCTCCAGCGATAGCCCATTCCAGGCCACGCGACCGAACACGCTGTAAAAATGGTCGTCGTCCAACCCTCGCGCGAGCCCGTTGTCGGTGGACGGACTGTCAAACTCCTTGAAAAACAACTGTTGATCGCCCCGGCTGTCATGCACCGTTGCGGATGCCACCACCTCCAGTCCGTTGCTGAATACGTTGCCATAGCTGGCCCGGCCCTGATAGGTGTCGAGACTTCCCGCTGAGCCGGACACCTCCGGCCCGTGAAAATCGCTGGTGCGACGCGTGATCACATTGATGATCGCGAAAAACGCGTTGTCGCCATACAACACCGCGCCGGGGCCGCGCACCACCTCGACGCGCTCGATCAAGTCCACGTCCAGGATGAAATCGGTCATCACTGCCGCGTTATCGTAGATCGCGTCGTTCATGCGATGTCCATCGACGAGGAGCAGTACGCGCCCGCCAAAATCGCCGGGCCGGCTGAACCCGCGCACCCCGATGTAGCGGTAGTCGTGGTCGTACGTGACGTAAAATCCCCGCACGCTGCGCAAGATATCGGCGAGCGTCCGGTAGCCGTACTTCTTGATGTCATCGGCGGTGATGATCGTCACCGACGACGGGGCTTCGGTCACTTTCTGCTCGTGCTTGGAAGCGGTGACGACGGTGGGCACTTCGATCTGCATGAGTTGCACCAGATTCAGGTCGGCCAACTCGGCGGCAGGCTTGTTGACCAGGTCGGCTGTCTCCGCGGAGACGGCGGCGCTGCTCACGCACAACCAGATGCCGCTGGCGAGCACGCCGGTCAGGCGCAACGTTTGTCCGATCATCATCTTCACAGTTGAAGCCCTGTCGGTGTGCCAAGCTAGCCACACCGACCGGTGCCCTTTTGATATGCAACTTCAATGCCATGTGTTGGTTGTGAAGGAAGAAGGCTGCCGATTGACTCCCGGCAGGAACAAAATTGTCACCCGCCTCGGAATTACCGTAAATACAGGGGTTCGGATCCGTTTTGCCAGCCTTTGGTGGACCGCAGGTTCATGATGCAGAACAAGCGTCTGATTTGCTTGCCGGCGCGCTTGAGAATGGCATAATACCCGTCGTCGCAGTCGAGGCGATTGGAAGAGCCAGCGGCTCGGCTGTGGGCTTGTCGTTGAATGGTTGCGCCCGTAGCTCAACTGGATAGAGCGTTGGCCTCCGGAGCCAAAGGCTGTGGGTTCAAATCCCACCGGGCGTACCACCTCCGAAAGCTTTCGGAGCTGCCGCGCCGTAGTACGCAGCACGAAGGCGGGCTGTCCGCGCAAGTTCCGCTCCGAGCTACGGCTCGGCACGCCAGCTTATGAATAGCAGCCCGAAATTCTATTATGTTTACATCCTTGAGAGCACGAGTTTCCCGGGTCGCTTCTACACCGAGTTTACTGAGGACTTGAAGCAGCGATTGAAAGATCACAACACGAGTCACAGTCCCTATACCGGCAAGTTCGGCCCGTGGCGGCTGAAGACTTACATTTGGTTTAGTGACCGGGTGAGTGCGTTGGAATTTGAACGGTACCTCAAGACGGCGTCAGGTCGTGCATTCGCGGCCAAACGAGTTCTAAACTGTCGCCGGAGCGGAAGGCGCGCCCTGCGGAGCCGCCTTCGACAACTCCCCTCGCGCCAGCAACTCTTCTGTCAGGTCGCGATAGATCCGCGCTGCCAGCGAGCCGCCGTCGTACACCGTGATCGGTTTGCCGAAGCTTGGCGCTTCGGCCAGGCGCACCGTGCGCGGGATGAGGGTCTTGAACACCTTGTCGCCGAAATGACCGCGCACTTCGTTGACGACCTGCTGCGAGAGATTGGTGCGCCCGTCGTACATCGTCATCACGATCCCGTCCAGCTCCAGCGACGGATTGGCGCCGCTGTCCTTGATTTGCTGGATCACGCGCATGATCACCGCCAACCCTTCCAGCGCGAAGTATTCGCACTGGAGCGGCACGAGCACCCGATCGACCGCCGCCAGCGCGTTCATCGTCAGGATACCAAGCGATGGCGGACAATCGATGAGGATGAATTCGTAGCGGTTCGCCTCGCGAATCGGCGCCAGCGCGAGCTTCAGCCGCTGCAGATAGTTCTCCGCGCGCGCCACGTCCACTTCTGCGACAGCGAGATCAACTTCGCTCGGGATGACTTCCAGGTTGTCGTAGCCGCTCGGGCGGATTGAATCAGCGAGTTGGGCGGAGCCAAGCAAGGCTTGATACACGCTACCGCCTTCCAGTTTCTCAAGGCCCAACGCGCTCGTCGCGTTGGCTTGCGGATCGAGATCGACGAGCAGCGTGCGTTTGCCACGCTCGGCCAGGCAAGCCGCCAAGTTGACCGCGGTGGTGGTCTTGCCCACACCGCCTTTCTGGTTCGCCACCGCAATCGTGCGCGTGCTCATCGGTTGCCTTATAGCCGAGATGCGGACGTTTCGGCAAGGCTGTTATCGGCCGTGTCACTCGCCTGTCAGCAGCCTATAGCCAATGCCGGGTTCGGTTCTTATGAACTTTTGCTTTGAGTCGGTCTCCAGTTTTTTGCGGAGGTGGGTGATGTACACGCGGAGGTATTGCGACTGGCTTTCGGCGTTTGGACCCCAGACGGCCCGCAGGAGTTGCTTGTGTGTGACAACCTTGCCCGCGTGTCGCACCAACTCGTGCAGCAGCGCGTACTCGGTCGCCGTGAGATGCACTTCCTGTTTGCTGACCGTCACCGTCCGCGCCGCAAGATCAACGGTCAAGCTGCCGCTTACGAACACAGGCTCTTCGCGGGCCTCGGGCGCGCGGCGCTGAACGGCACGCAAGCGCGCCAGTAATTCCGCCGTGCCGAACGGCTTCGTCAAATAGTCGTCCGCGCCGCTGTCGAGCGCGGCAACCTTGTCCGCCTCGCGATCCCGCACGGTCAGCACCAGCACGGGTGTCTGGCTCCACTCGCGCAGGCGTTTGAGCACCATCAGACCGTCCATATCGGGCAGTCCCAAATCCAGAATCACGACATCCGGCCGGCGGCCAACCGCTTCCTGCAGTCCGAGTTGGCCGGTCTGGGCTTCGCACACCTGGTAGTTCTGCGGCTCCAGGGCTGCTCGCAGCAACCGGCGGATCGCCGCCTCGTCATCAATCACCAGAACGATCGGGTTTGGTTTCATGCGGGTTTACTGCTTGTTTCGACGGGCAAACGGATCGTGAACACCGCGCCGCCGCCGGCGTTGTTCTCGGCGATCACGGTGCCATTGTGCGCGTGGACAAAACCCAGGACAATGGACAGGCCCAAGCCCGTGCCGCCGGGTCGGGCGCGCACACCGCGGTAGAACTTCCCGAACACCTTCTTCTCCTCGCCCGGCGCCAAACCGACACCTTGGTCGGCGATGCGCAAAACCAATACGTTGTCATCCAGTTGCGCGGACATCTGGATCGGTTTGTCGGCGGGGCTGTAGGTGGCCGCGTTGGTTAGCAAGTTGCACAGCGCCTGTTCCATCAACCCGAAATCCAGCCGCACCAGGGGCAGGTCATCCGGCGCAGAGATACGGATCCGCTCCGGGGAGATCTCATTCCTGACCATGTCGGCAGCCGACTGCAACAACTCGGCCGGTTCACACCATTCGAGGTTCAATGGCAGTCGGCCCGTCTCGATCCGCGTCATATCCAGTAGATTGCTGACGACGCGGCTCAGGCGTCTGTTCGCCTGTTTGATTTCGTCCAAAAACGTCTTGCCGAGCGGCACGGACGCCTCGGTGAGCTGCACATCCAATCCGTCCGTCGCCGCCTCGATGACAGCCAGTGGCGTTTTCAGTTCGTGCGACACCGAATCCAGCAGTGTGCGGTGCAACCGTTCCGACTCGGCCGTCAACCGCGCCTGACTGGCGCCCTCGATCAGACGGTAGCGTTCGACCAGCGCCGCGATCTGAACCGCGAACGTCTCCAACAGCTCGCGCTCATCCAGCGTCAGCGTGCTGCGCTCCTCGAAGCTTACACCCAAGATGCCGAGCGCGCCGTTGGAGGTCGTCAACGGCACGTACAGCGCCGCAGCGTCAGGCAGTGTGTCGGTGAACCGGCCCGCGACCTGGCGCTTCTCGAAGGCCCAGGTCGCCACGCCAACTTCACGTTCGTCGGGCAGAAACGTGCTGGACGGGTGCGGCACGGCGTCCAGTCTCCGGCCGTCCGCATCGGTCAGCAGCGCCGCCGTGCGGGCACGGAATACCGTGTCCACCTCGCGCACCGCGCGGCGCAGCCCGTCCTCCAACGACGTGCTGGCTGAAACGCCTTCCAGCAGGCGGTTCAGCGCCTGCGTTCGTTGCTCGCGTTTCCGTTCGGCGATCTCACGGGTGCGCAACCGGCTCGTCAGCCGGCCCACCACCACCGCGACGATGAAGTACATCGCGAACGTCATCCGGTCCTGCAATGAGTTGATGTGGAAGGTGAACGGTGGCGGGATAAACAGGAAATCCCACAGCAGCGCGCTGAGCGCCGCGACGAACAGCACGGCCCAGCGGTTCAACATCGTCGCCAGCACCACGATGCTCAACATGTAGAGTATGCCGACAGCCTGGTAGCCCGTCAGTTGCTGCAGAAACCACGATACCAATGTCACCACCGCCACCGTCGCCGCGCCCCAGCCGAAATCGCGCGACAAATCCCGCCCTAGGAACTGAGCCAGCGTCGGTTTGCGTGGCCGCCCGCCTTTCTCGGCGCGGATCACATGAATGTCAATCTCCGCGCCGCGGCGCATCAGCTTGCCGACCAGCGAACCGCCACGGAGAATCTCCCAGAGCGGGTTGCCGTCGGGCCGGCCGACAACGAGTTGCGTCACGTGGTGTTCCCGCGCCGCCTCCAACACCGCCGCCGCCACGTCGTCGCCGCGCGTCATCACCACCTCCGCGCCTAATTGCCTCGCCAGCGACAGGTTTTTCGTCAGCCCCGTCTGCGCGTCCTCGTCCAACGGCGTCGAGGTCTCGACGTAAACCGCCATCCACGGAGCGTCCATCGCCGACGCAATCCGACGCGTCCAGCGAATCAACGGCCCGCTGAACGGACTCGGCCCGACTGCGACCGCCAGCCGCTGCCCCGATGCCCAGCGTCCGCCGATGCGTTTGGCGCGCATCACGTCGCGCAATTCCTGATCGACATGCTCGGTCGTGCAGCGCAACGCCATCTCGCGCAACGCCGTCAGGTTTTCCTCGCGGAAAAAATTCTCTGCCGCAGTGGCGGCACGCTCGCCGAAATACACCTTGCCTTCGGCCAGCCGCTTCCGCAATTGCTCCGGCGTCAGATCGATGATCTCAATCTCATCCGCCTGATCCACCACCGAGTCCGGCACCGTCTCGCGCACGGTAACGCCGGTGATTTGCTGCACGACATCCACGCGGCTTTCGAGGTGCTGAACATTGAGCGTTGTGTACACGTCGATGCCGGCGTCGAGCAGTTCCAGCACATCCTGGTAGCGTTTGGGATGGCGGCTGCCCGGCGCGTTGGTGTGAGCCAGCTCATCCACCAACGCGAGCTTCGGACGGCGGGCAAGCACGGCGTCAATGTCCATTTCCTTGAGCGTGACGCCGCGATACTCAAGGGCTTTGCGGGGGATGATCTCCAACCCGGCCAGCAACGCCTCCGTCTCCGCGCGCCCGTGCGTCTCGACCAGGCCCACGACGACATCCATCCCGCCAAGGCGGGACGCGCGCGCGGCTTGCAACATGGCGTAGGTCTTGCCCACGCCGGGGCACATGCCAAAGAAAATCTTCAACTGCCCGCGGTTGGCCGTTCGTTCCTCGCGTTTGATTTCCGCAAGCAACGCGTCCGGGTTCGGTCGTTGCGGCTCGCTCATGCTCCCGGGAGTATGTAGCTAAAGCAATCCGGGCGTCAAGCAGGCCGTGACTGGATTTGAAGTTTCTCGTGAACGACTCTCGATGTTTGCCGCACACGACAGCGGCGTGTCGTCAGACTCCGCTCCGTAAACAACACTCGGCTTACCCCCACGGCGGGGCGTCGGCGCAGGCGTACCGACAGTCAATCGCGCGCCTGCCCCCGGCTCACGTTGGCATACTTTCGCCCATGGCACTCGTTCACATCAGCGGTGAACCAAGGGCCTGGTCTGTCTCACCCGCTCGTTTGTAATCGAGTCGGTATATGCTGTTTGCGCAACC
>JBEKFI010000104.1:0-12096 GCA_050013395.1 Verrucomicrobiia bacterium
GAGCGGGATCAAGGTGAGGGGCAGTTCGTTGCGCAAAACTTCATGAATAAGTCCGGCTAAATTTCCAGCACCTTCGGGAACTTCGTCAGATTGCGTGCGCCATGGGTTTGGATGACGGCGACATCCTCCAGCCGCACGCCGCCGACGCCCCAGTAGTATAGTCCGGGCTCGACGGTCACCACGTTGCCTGCGCGCAGCGTCGTGTCCACAGCGCTGAGACGCGGCGGTTCATGGATCTGCAGGCCGACTCCGTGGCCCGTGCCGTGGAAGAAGCCCTGCATCCGGCCGCTGCGCCGGCCAGTCGTGAAACCGTTCTCGCGAAACAGTTGCAGTATGGCGTTGTGAACGTCCTGCCCGTTGACGCCGGCCCGCAACTTTTGAAAAGCGAGTTCTTGTGCCTTGGACACCGCGACGTACATCCTTTTCATCTGCTCGCTCGCCCGCCCACGAACGACGGTGCGGGTGATGTCGCCCCAGTACCCCGTTGTACAGTCGCGCGGGAAGATGTCGATGATGATCGGTTTGTGTGTGCGCAACGGCCCATGGCCGGCCTCGTGGGGATCACAGCCCTGATTGCCGACGGCGACGATGGTGTGACTGGCTGTGCCTCCCAGACCGGCAATGGCGGCGTTGACAAGCCCTTGCACACGCTCGGCGGTCAGCTTGTTGCCGTGCCACCACAGAAAGCCGTCGCGTCCGATACGGCTGGCGCGGATCGCGTCAATCGCGGCGGTCATGCCGCATTCAGCCAGACGCAGCGCCTTGGCGAGCTTCCTGATTTCGTCGGCTGTTTTGATTTCGCGCTCGGGGAAAAACGGGTCGGGCTTCACCTTCATGCGAATCCCCCGCAGTTGGCGAGCGAGGCCAATGGGGAAATCGCTCGGCACTTCCACCGCGTGCACGCGGAACTCACGCAACACGCGGTTGAGCACGTCGCTCAAGCGCGGCAATTTCACGCCCGAGCGTTTGAGTTTATTCTGGTAGCGGGTCAGCAAGAGCACGTCATCGACCGTCGCCTGCTTCCGCGCGCGGTCGATCTCCAGATCGCTCAGCACGGCGATTTTCCTGCCACCGATCTCGAGGAAGATGAACGGGTCGGGCACAAAGATGCCAGCAGCGTAGAGCATGTTCGCATCATGCTCGCTGTCGGCCACCAAAAGACGGGCTGTTTTCATATCGTTGCCACACCGAGTCCGATCGACGGCGCGACTTCGAGCCCAAATTCGCTGCGCGGGCCGTCCTGAAGCCTGTAAAAGGCCAGTGCCGCGATCATCGCGGCGTTGTCCGTGCACAACTCCGGCGAGACCAGCAGCAGCTTCAAGCTGCGGCGTTGGCATTCAGTAGTCAGTTTTTCACGAAAGCGACTGTTGATGGACACGCCTCCTGAGGCGCTGACCGTTCTGACGCCCTTTTCCACGGCCGCTCGAATCAATTTGCCCACGAGCACATCGACCACGGCCTCCTGAAAACTTGCGCAGACATCTTCCGTGCAATGCGGCTGGTTCTTTCGCAACAGATAGAGCACCGCGGTCTTGAGACCGCTGAAGCTGAAGTTATAGCTCGGGTCGTCGAGCATGCTGCGAGGAAAAGCGATGGCGGTTGGCTTGCCCCGTTTGGCCAGCCTGTCGATTTCCGGGCCGCCGGGATAGCCGAGTCCCAGCAGTTTCGCAACCTTGTCAAACGCTTCACCTGCCGCGTCGTCAACCGTTTGCCCAAGGATCTCGTGCCGCCCAATGGCCGTCGCATAAGCCAGGATCGTGTGGCCGCCGGAGACAATCAGTGAGACCATCGGAAACAGAGCGTCGGAGCGTGGGAGCGTCGGAGCGTGGGAGCGTGGAGTGCGTTCAGCACTCTCAATCAGAAGCGGCGAATAGAGATGGGCTTCGATGTGATTGATGCCAACGAACGGTTTGGCCAGCGAAAACGCGATGCCTTTGGCCGCGCTTAGCCCGATCAGCAGAGACGTGGCAAGGCCGGGGCCGTACGTGCCTGCGACGGCGTCGATCTCTTCGAACCGGGTGGATGCGTGGGCAAGAGCCAGAGAAACGATTGTGTCGATCAACTCCAGGTGCTTGCGCGAAGCGAGTTCGGGCACGACGCCGCCGTAAGCGCGATGCAGGTCAATTTGAGAGCCGACAACATTCGACAAAATCCTCCACCCGTCCTCGACAACTGCCGCGGACGTCTCATCGCAGGAGGTTTCGACTCCGAGAATTTTCACCGCAATTAAAGCTGCGGTTATTGCGTGTTCGCCGTGGCCTTGACCGTTTGTTTGCCCAGCTTCGCCTGCTTGGCGAACAGTTCGACGCCTTTGATGACGTCGATGGCGCGATCCAACTGGACATCGGCGATCTTTTCGGTTTTTTCCGCGCCTTCCTCTGGAGGCAAGCTTGCACGGATGCGCTGCTCCTGCAGCTTGCGTTCGTCTTCCTCGGAAATCGGGACGATGATGTCGGGAGTCACGCCGTGTTCATGAATGACCTTGTGGCTAGGCGTGTAATACTTCGCCGTCGTCAACCGTACGGCTGAGCCATCGGCCAATTGCAGAATGCTCTGCACTGAGCCCTTGCCAAAGCTTGTCTCCCCGACGAGCACAGCCCGTTTCAAATCCTGCAGTGCGCCTGCCACAATCTCGCTGCCGCTGGCGCTCCCGTTGTTGATGAGCACAACGACCGGGGTATCGAGCAGTTTCTTGCCGCGGTCCGACCTGTACACGAGCTTTTGCGCAAGGTCGCGGCCTTCGGTGGAAACAATCAGGTCGCCCGCACGCACGAATTTGCTGGCAACCTTGCGTGCGGACTCGAGCAGGCCGCCAGGGTTGTTGCGCAGGTCAATGATCAAGGCAGTCATGCCCTGGCTCTGCAATTTGTCCAAGGCTTTGTCGAATTCACCGGCCGTCGGCTCATTAAACTGCGTGATACGAATATAACCAATGCCATCCTGCAGAATCTTCGCGTCCTTCACGCTATCGACTTTGATCACAGCGCGCTCAATGGTGTAGTCCTTGATGCGTTCGCCGGGGTCTTTGGCCCTCTGACGGAAGATGCTGATCGTGACTTTCGTACCCGGATCGCCGCGAAGCTGACGAACGGCTTCGGGCAACGTCATTTTGTCGGTTACCTTCCCCTCAATTCTAGCGATGCGGTCGCCTGGCAGCAGGCCAGCGCGTGCTGCGGGCGTGTCTTCGATCGGCGCGATCACGGTGATGAAACCTTCCTTTGACATGGTGATCTGAATGCCCAAGCCGCCAAATTTACCTTCGGTGTCCTCCTTCATGTCCTCATAGGTCTGCGGCTCCATGAACTGGCTGTGCGGGTCGAGTGAGCCAAGCATCCCGCGCAGCGCGCCATACGTCAGATTCGTGTAGGCCACCTTGTCAGCGTCCACGTAGTCCTTGCGAATCAGCTCCATCACCCTCGTGATGAGTTCCATCTGGGCGTACGGATTGTCCTTTTCAGTCTTCGCGGTGGCTTGGGAGTAAATCCGCGCCGCCACGACCAGATTGAGCCCGAGAAGCAAGACCGCCAACGTAATCGCTATTCTCTTTGTCATAATGAACCGTCTCATTGCCAAGTTGTGTTTCCTTTGCCAGCCACTGGTTGAATGCTACGACTGCTGGGGTTTGGAATCAAGTCTGCGCTTCAATTTCCTACGTTTGGGGGTTGTGGTATCCCAGCCGCTGCTGGCGGCTGCGCCCCCTCCTCGGCTTTGTCAGAAAGCGCGATGACTTCATCGTCCCGGAATGTAACGACCTTACGACCTGCCAGCGTTCTCTTGTACGACACGACTTGTCGCGGCTTCCCCTTCTCGCTGTAGTCGTAACGATAAGCCGGCAGATAACGGTAGGTCTCGTAAACCCACTGCTCGTGGTCGCCGGCTGGCAGGCGCACACGGGATTTGCGGTCAGGTCTGCCAAGGCTCGCGCGCACTTCTTCGCGCGTCATTGCCAACACGACTTGGTGCCGCGCGATCAGTTCCCGATGGGCGATGGCAACGACGGCTGTTTCCATTCGCCGAGGCAGAAAACGTCGCGATCGCGGATTTCCACCGCACGAGCGCCGAACACGACGCATGCGGTCAGAATCACCGCCAGACATAAGCAGCGGTTGCCCGATGGTGTCTGCCTATTGCACGAGACTCAACGCTGCCCTGCGAAACGCGCTCAGTTGCCGCGCCGTCGGCGCTTCGAGATAACAGCGAAGCACCGGCTCTGTTCCTGAGGCGCGAAACATAACCCAGCACCCGTCGTTCAGCAAAAACTTGAATCCATCCGTTGTGATTGTCTGTGACACTTTTTGTCCGCCAAACTCATCCAGGCCTTGTGCGAAACGGTGGAGCAATTCTTCCTTGCGCTCAGTGGTCACATGAAGATTGATACGATCACTCATGACTGTCCCAACCTTCGCTTGAATCTCCTTCAGAATTTTCCCCAACGTCTTGCCCTCGTAAGCGACAAGCTCACACATCAGCAGACAAGCCAGGATGCCGTCCTTCTCAGGCACATGACCTTTGACGCTCAGTCCGCCGCTCTCCTCGCCGCCCACGATGATCGGCTCGCTCTCCATCAACGCGCCGATGTATTTGAATCCAACCGGTGTTTCGTGAACCTTGACGCCAAACAACCCTGCCACTCCATCCACCAGATGGCTCGTCGCCACCGTGCGGACGACAGCTCCCGTCCATTTCCGATTCTTAACCAAGTGATAGAGCGTCAAGGCGAGCACATGATTAGCGTTGATGAACGTCCCGTCGCTGTCGATAACCCCGAACCGGTCTGCGTCGGGGTCAAGCGCCAGACCCAGCGCCACGCGCTTTCGCCTCATTCGGGCGAGCAATTCCCCCATGTACTCTTTGATCGGCTCAGGATGACCGTCTCCGAACAGCGGATCGATCTCCCCGTGCAGCGCATCCAGATCCCAGGCGCTCTGCACAAGCAGCGCGTCGAGATAACCGCGGCCGGTCCCAAACATCAAATCGACAACAACCTTCTTCCGACGTCGCTTGAGAGTCTTGAAATCCACGAGCTTCCGCAACTGCGCGAAATACCCCGGCATCGGATTAAACGTCTTCACCTCCGCCTTCGCACGCTCCACGCTCCACGCTCCACGCTGCACGTTCCCCAGTTCCTCCGTCTTCTTCTCAATCCCCTTCGCTGTCTCTGGCGACGATGGCGCACCATTGGCTTCGTTGAACTTCAGCCCGTTCCATTCGGGTGGATTATGGCTCGCCGTGATGTTGATGCCTCCCGAGGCGTGGTGCGTGCGAATGGCATGAGCAATCACAGGCGTGGGCGCATCACGATCCGTCAACCACGCTCCAAATCCGTAGCCAGCGATGATCTCCGCGCACCGCGTCGCAAACTCGCGTCCGAGAAACCGCGTATCGTGGCCGATGATGACGAGCTTCTGCGCTCCCGCAGGCGGATTCTCGTTGAGATACTGCGCAATAGCGTGCGCCGCCAGTTCGACGTTGGCGAACGTGAACGAATCGCTGATGATGCCGCGCCAACCTGAAGTCCCAAATCTGATGACTGACATGAGGCCGTCAGCTTACCATCGCGCTGCAACGCGAGCAAGACCGCCCCCGTTCCGGTAGTGCCCTAATTTGAAAACGGCTATTTACAGAGTCGGAATCGGGGCGAGTATGCGCGCCGTGAACGCTTATTCCCAAGAAGCTCCGAAACGGCCATCCGGCCACAAAATTAGCTGGTTTCGCTCAATCACCCTTACTGTTTGTTTGTTCGTAACGCTGGCTGGTATTTGCGCCAATACCAACCAGAAGCGGAAGAGCCGGTTAGGAGGCTCTTTACTGGCAATGACAATCACACACGGCAACTGCAACATGAGTGTTGGTTGCGGCATTGGAAATTTGATCATTGGCGCATGGTCTGCATCGCCAGCCAGCAGCATCCTTGGAAAACGCCACATCATGGTTTTGAATTGTTCGGAATCCTTGTCATTGGTAAATGGAACTCCTTTCCCCCATTCGTACTCGTCATCGTATTCAACTCCTATATTTTTCGGGAGTGTGACGTATAGTTCTAAATTATCCACCGCACCCGTAGATTTATTTTTCACCCCAAAAGACAGTTTGACAGCATTCTCATTGGGTGAAACAGGGACGAGCACTCTTGGAGTATCACCATTAAAACGCGGCCCGTTTGTAGAAATTAACGACCGATTGGTGAGCAATAAAGAATGCTCTAGATCATGCGATGTGATTAGGGTCAAATCCAAGCGAGGTGTATTCAGCACTGGCGGTTTTTCGGACAAAGGGCGTGTGTCCTTAGCCGAGTCTGCGAGACGCGCCAGCCGTCTGTTTGGCGTAATTCTCCGTCAGGTAGCCTCTCGCGCCGCTGCCGATCCCGCGCAACTCCGCCAAGTGTCCGTCCACGATCCGACGGGATTCACGATTGCGGATATGGATAGCGCTATCCTTAATCCCACTCATCAGTTCAGTCGGAGGCATACCGTCGGCAGAACGAGTCCCTTCGACAACCCGTTCGGCTGCGCTCATGGCTTCGGCCCACTCAGGGTGACGGACGGAGTTGCGCTTCTCCTTCGCTGCCGAATGCGTCGCCATGAGAATGGCGCAGTTCAGCAAAGCCAATCCAGCGGGACAAGCGAAGACCGGCAGGGAAAGGATGAAGGATGAGGACGGGGAGCGTGAAGCGTAAAGGCGGCAGGCGGGACGCCTGCCCTACTGTTCACGCCGACGGGCGCAGGCGGAAAACTGACCGCTGATGGCTGATAGCTGACGGCTGAGAGCTGATAAATCAGGGCGTCAGTTTGCCAAGGTGCAGCAGAGCGAGTAGGAGGCCGCCGAGGGCGAGGCGATAGATGATGAATACCCAGGTGCTGTGTTTCCGCAGGTAGCCCAGAAGAAACGCTATCGCCACATAACCGACCACGGCGGAGACTGCCGTGCCGGCGAAGAGGTTGAAGGCGTCCGCCTGCGAGGCGAGCAGTTCGTGCCTGGCCTTGATCAGTTCGTACACGCCCGCCGCTGTAACGGCCGGTATGCACAGCAGGAACGAGAAGCGGGCCGCCGTCTCGCGGGTCATGCCCAGGAACAGCCCGCCCGTGATCGTCGAACCCGAACGCGAAGCGCCCGGAATCAGCGCGGCGCATTGTGAGAGGCCGACGACGATGGCATCGAACCAACCGAGATCGGAAAGTCCCTTGAGCTTGTGTCCGGAGCGTTTGCGGTGGATCTCGACGGCCTCGGCAAGCATGAGCACGACGGCCAAACCGATCATTGCGCCGGCAATGACGTACAGCGAACGCAGGCTCGTCTCGACTTGGTGGCGAAACAACAGACCGAGAATGATGATGGGCACAGTTCCGGCAGCGATCATCCACCCCATTTTTGCGTCGGGTGAATCCAGCGGGTGGCCACGCACAAGTCCGGAGATCGTTGCCCGCGTGATCCGCGCGATGTCGCGGTTGAAATACATCCACAACGACGCCAGCACGCTGAGTTGAATGACCGCGCTAAACGCGGGACCGGGGTCTGCCCAACCCAAAAGCTGCGCAACGATCTTCAAGTGAGCGATGCTGCTGATCGGAAGAAATTCCGTCAGTCCCTGAACGATGCCGTGAACGACAGCTTGCCCGAGTGTCATTCGGAGTGGGCCTGTTTGCGAAAGGCCGGTTTTTGTTGCGTGGCCGCGCCGAACCGCGCCGAGGCCAGAAGAAGTGACTTAACCTGCTTCACTCCGAGATTCCTGAGACACTCATTTCGTGCAATGTTAACAAAGCCACTCCGCCTGTCAACATGGCACATGCCTTTGGAAAGCAATTGACCCTGGCCTGCTCGTCGTTGTAGGTTTCAGAAAAACCAGATCCGGGAATCGCCATGGCTGAGAAAACTACAGATAACATTAACCGTACCGCCAATGATTTTTACCAAAGGGCCCTCGCCGCTCTCGAACGGAACAATCTTGATTACACCATTGAAATGTTTCTCCAGTGCCTGTCGCAGGAGCCGAATTTCACGAAGGCGCGACAATTTCTCCGGGCGGCACAGATGAAAAAAGCCGAGTCGGCAGGCGGATTCAAACGAATGTTCGTGGCCGCCAAAATGACACCCTTGCTGACCAAGGCGAAGATGGCCGCCTCCAAAAACCCAACGGAAGCCATGGGCTTGGCCGAGCAGGTCCTCAGTGAAGATCCCAAGAACGGTCAGGCGCTCTTGGTTTTGGCGGAGGCGGCCGAAACGGCCGGCTTCCCCGAGACAACGGTTCAGACGTTGGATCATTACACCAGGCTCAATCCGCGCGACACGAAAACCATGCACTGGCTGGCGCGCGCGTACCTTGCGGTTGAACAGCACGATATGGCCCGCGAAGTTTACGAGCGGCTCCTGCGGATGAACCCGAACGACTTCGCGGCGCAAAAAGGACTCAGCGACGCCACGGCTCGCGGCGCGATGCAGGGCGGCGGCTGGGAGGAAGCACAATCGTATCGCGACGTCATCAAAGACAAGGACGAAGCAGTCGCCCTCGAGCAGCAATCACGCGTCGTGCGCGCTGAGGACATGACAGCCAACCTGATCAAGGAGAACCTGGAGAAGCTTTCCAAGGACCCGGACAACCCACTCATTCGGCGCGAACTCGGCAAGCTGTATGCCCAGAATAAGGATTTCGATACGGCGCTGCGTTACCTGGAAAAGACTTTTGCTTCCGAAGCCGGCGGCGATCCCACGTTGGAAAAGGAAATCGCGGAGATTAAGGCGAACCAGATTTTGGCCAAGATCGCAAAGAGAAAAGAAGACGTTGCTTCCTATCCTGCCAGCGCGGCGGCGATCGAAAAGGAAATCGCGGAGCTGGAGAAAGAGCACACCCAACTTCTCTTGGCAGACGCAGAGCGGATCGTCGAACGATATCCAAACGATTTGATGTATCGTTTCGAACTCGGTGTGCTGTACGTGAAAGCGGGCAACGTTCAAGGCGCAATCGAGCAATTTCAGAGATCGGTCGGCCAGCCGCAGCGGCGTGTTGCATCGCTGAATTACCTTGGCCAGTGCTTCCAGCAAATGGGGATGCACGATATGGCGATCGACCAATACACCCAAGCCATCCAGGAACTTCCGTCGATGGACGGCCTCAAGAAGGAACTGCTGTATAATCTCGGCACCGCTTACGAGACGCTGGGCGAACACGAGAAGGCCATCGCCGAATTTAAGAGGATTGCGGCTGTGGACTTCGGCTTCCGTGACGTTAAAGACAAGATCACCCGTCGCCCGCCTCAGAAGCAGGGCTAGCAAACGTTATCCCAACGCGGCAAGGATCCCGTTCAAGTCCGTAACGACTTGACAATCGTACTGCCGCCCGCCTTTTCGGTTGATCAAGATCGCACGCATCCCAACGGCTTCGGCGCCCCGCACGTCCTCCTCGTAACTGTCGCCGACGTGCAAGGCTTCGACCGGACTGGCACGAGCCGTCCGAAGCGCCGCCTGAAAAATTTCCGGGGCCGGTTTCTCAGCTTTCACTTCACAAGACACAGTGATGGAATCCAATTGTTCATCCAAACGCAGCGCCTTCATTAAAGGGCGCAACCGGGCGTCCCAATTGGAAATCACGCCGGCGTGCAATCCCCGTTCGCGAACTCCACGCAGCACCTCCACGACGCCAGGATACAGTTGCCAGGCGTCGGCGCGCGCGAATGCAGCAAAGAGCTCCTCGAAATACGCGTGTTTGGTGCGATCGTCTCCTTTGAGCTTCAAAGCATCCAGCGCCTGAAACACCAGGCTACGCCACCAACGCTTGTCTGCCGTCGTCAACGACGTGCCCTCGACCGTTTTTGCGGTCTTCCACGCTGTGCGGAAGGCGCGCTCCCATTCTTCGGCGGTCGCGGTGAATCCGTGGCGTTCCCCCACCCTGGCATAGACTGCGCCCACGGATGGATAGGGTCGCAGCAATGTGCCGCCCACGTCAAAAAACACCGCGCGCAACGGTCTTTGTTTCACTGCAGCACTAGCTCTTTTTCGGCGGCTGCCGTGAGCGGAGATCGGAATCCCAACCGACTCAGCGCTTCGCCTACCAAGAAGAGTGAACCCGTGATAACGATCACTTCGCTGCCGCCGTCTTTTGCCTGGGCATAGGCGTCGGAAAGTCTTGAGGAAACAGTCACAGTCGCCTTCGCATTGGCTGCGCAGCAGAGGTCGGCAAGCTGCGCGGGATCACTTGTGCGCTCGCTGTTGACGGGCACGCAGAAGATGCGTTCGGCCAACGGAGCTAGAATCCTGCACATCTGGTCGTAGTTCTTGTCGCGCAACACGCCGAGAATCAGTGCGAGCCGCTGCCCACCGAAATGTTCGCGCAACGTCGCTGCCAGACGCTCCGCTGCTGCCGCGTTGTGCGCACCGTCCAAAACAACCGACGGTTGATGGCTGACGATCTGGAATCTCCCTGGCCAATTCGTTTTTGTCAGCCCGTGACGCACGTCTCCCACGCCAATTTCCAGTTCCGATGCTTCCAGAGCCGCTACGGTAGTGGCGCAGTTCACAGTTTGGTGTTGGCCAAGCAGCGGAACGGACAGCACGCCATAGTTGCCGCGGCAGCGCGTCAGCCGCAGTTGCTGACCGGTCTCATCTTCACTGAGCCGTTCCCAGCGGATCTGTTCTCCGATAACTGTCAGGGGGCTGCAGCTTGCGCCCGCAGCACGTTGAATAACCGACAGGGCCTCCACGTCAGCGGCGGCGGTGACGACGGGGACGCTTGGTTTGATGATGCCGCACTTCTCAGCAGCGATCTGAGAGAGTGTTTCGCCCAGATACTGCATGTGGTCGAAGGCGATGTTTGTAATCACCGAGACCAAAGGCGTGACCACATTTGTGGCATCCAGCCGACCACCCAGCCCTGTTTCCCACACGACGACTTCGACTTCCTGCTCGCGGAAGTACTGGAGCGCCATCGCAGTGACGGTTTCGAAAAACGTCGGTCGCCGAAACTCTGGGTCCTGTGCGACTGCGTCTGACAAAGGTCGGATTTGTTCGACCAATCGCACAACATCCGATTTTGTGATCGGCTTGCCATTGATCTGAAATCTTTCGCGAAAGGAGACGAGGTGCGGCGAAGTGTAAAGCCCCGTCTTGTACCCAGCCGCGCTCAGCACGGCATGCGCCATTGCGGCGACACTCCCTTTGCCATTCGTGCCCGCGATGTGAATGAAGCGCAGTGAATTCTGCGGATCGCCCATCAGGCGCAGAAGCTGACGCGCCGTTTCCAGGCCGAGCTTTTGGCCGAACAAGCGGATGCCCAAAAGATAGTCGATGGTCTCGATATAGGTCACGCCAAGAAACCGCGAAAAAGTTGTGCGACAGCCTCTCCGTGTCAGCCTGCCGCCTTGAACTTCCGCTTACCGCTGCCCGAAAGATAATCCAGCAGCGTGCCAAGCAAACCTTTGAGTTGCCTGCGGTGGACGACGATGTCGTTCAGTCCCCGGTCGCGCAGAAACTCGCTCGTCTGAAATCCCTCCGGCAACTCCTGCTGTGTCGTTTCCTTGATGACACGGGCCCCGGTAAAGCCGATCAACGCCTTGGGCTCGGCGATAATGACATCGCCAAGCGACGCGTAGCTTGCCATCACGCCTGCGGTTGTCGGATGAGTCAGGACGGAGATGTACGGCAGTCCTGCCTTTGCATGCAACGCCAGTGCGCCGCTGGTCTTGGCCATTTGCATCAGGCTCAAGATGCCCTCGTCCATTCGCGCGCCGCCCGATGCCGAAACGATAATCGCCGGAATCTTCATCTCGGTCGCCTTTTCGATGCAGCGCGTGATTTTCTCTCCGACCACCGACCCCATGCTTGCCCCCAAGAAACGAAAATCCATCACAGACAGCGATACCTGGCACCCATTCAGCTTGCAGACGCCCGTCACCGCCGCATCATTCAATCCCGTTTGCAGTCGGTGCGTCTTCAGCCGCTCCGTGTAGGCTGCTACACCGGTGAATTTCAAAACGTCCACGCTTGCCATATCGGCATCCGCTTCGCGAAATGTGTCTTCGTCAACAAGCGAAGCGATGCGCTCGCTCGCGGTCATTGTAAAATGATAATCGCATTTGTGGCAGACCTTCAGATTGGCGAGCAACTCCT
>JBEKFI010000105.1:0-12658 GCA_050013395.1 Verrucomicrobiia bacterium
TTTTTAACATCGCTCGGCCCAACCGCAACAAAGAGTGGAAGACCCCGCTGCAGATCCTGCGCGAACGCAATCCCAAACTGGACCCGGCCATCGCCTCCTGGCGTCCGCTTGACCTCGGCGCTGAACTCAGTCAATACTTCCATCGTTACTTACCCAAGAGGGGTCACAATCTACCTGTCCATCCCTCGTTTCTGCCTGCACGCCCCGCCACAACTTCCCCGATGTGGGCGGGCGCGGCGGCAGGCGGGTAGAAACGCCGAATTCCTTCGGGAAATGAATGACCCGCGCTTCGCAGAAGCGCAGCTACAACCGGAAAAATCATTTGGGCAACAGCCCCTATGAATCGCCGCTGCCGTCTGAGGAGAACCTATGCGGTCGGATCTCAGGAGAGCACGGCACATGTGGAGGTTGTGTTTCTTGCCGCGAATGCGTTTCGTGGTTCCAAGCTTTAGATTTGGACACCGCCGAATTCTTCTTGCAAGGGCTGCATTTCCATGTTGTTATTTTGCGCGGCGGAGAAGTTTGCGATGGTTAATCCACCTTAAACAGCGAGGCAAAAAAATGCGCAACATGACCGAGAGACAAACGGCACCCGCAGGCGACGCAGACTGCACTCAGCAAGAACCGCAACGCAATCGGAGACACGCCGAAGGATTCACGTTGACGGAACTGCTGGTGCTGGTGGCGATAGGCGCCGTCCTGACGGGCTTGGCTCTGGCTGACTTGAGCCAAGACCGTTCAAAGCTGTACGGAGCGATCATGGCGAATTACGCTGGTCAGACAGACTACGATCAGAATTGGTACAGCACCACCGGGCTTTACGCAAAGTATTGGTCAACCAATAAGGTTGTTAACTCTGAAAGCAAGGCCCGGATGATGAAAGCGAAGTTGTGCCCGGCAATGCAGTTGACCACACCGCCTACAGAGAGCACGATGCCCGGCTACAGCATGATCCGGCCGGACCCCGCAACAGCGAATTTTAGGGGTTTCAATCGAAAGGACGCGAAGAATACGAACCAACTTTTGGTCATGATCGATTCCGTTCCCACGGATAGCACGGCGTACATAGGCGCGAATGGCGCTGGTCTTGATGATGTGGTAACGGCAACCAATCGTCATTCTGGCGGGGTGAATCTCCTTTTCTGTGACAGCCATGTGGAATGGAGAGCGTGGGCCGACATTCAGACGAACTTCACAAGCTGGACGTCTCTTTCTCCACCTTAATCGGTGGGGCTTTGCCGGCGTCATCTGAGACGTTTCCACATTTCGTACTTCGCCACTTCCGGCTGGTGTGATTAAAAGTGGTGGTCAGTCACGCGCAACGCCCCCCTCACCTTGATCCTGCTCAGAGCGGGATTGATCCTTTGCCGCACACGACGGCGGCGTCTCGCGGACTCGGCTCCCCCGCATGCGGGGCGAGGAGATTTCCCCTCTCCCTTGTCGTGTAAGGGAGAGAGCCTGGGTGAGGGTTCTGCCCCGGAGCCGGCCAGCTTCTTGACATTCAAGCGCGGAGCGGCATACTGCCGCACAAGCTTTCGATGATTGCACACGGACCACCCGCCATGATGCATCGCATTCTCTCACGTTCTCTGCCTGTTCTCTTGGCGGCGCTGGCTGTCCTCATTCTCGTTGGTCGAACTTTCGCGGCGGAACAACGCTTCACTCCGCCCGCGTCGCCGCCCTGCGCCAGGATTTTGCTTGCATAAACAACTTTGGCATGCTCTCATCTGGGGTGGCCGTGAAGCAACGGTAACCGCTGACCATGACGCCGATTCCTCGCGCGCTATCTTAACGGCATTGCCGCTAGGGACGCGAGTGCAGTCTGCGTGCTTCCAGTATCGGGATGCAGTGAGATTGGAATCGATGATCCGATGAAGACAAGCGTAAGGGTCTTGCCTTGCGAGATTGCGGTGTTGATCGCCGTTGGAGTTCTCACCACCGGCCACGCGGAGAGTACCTGTATCAATACGCCTGCTAATGGAGTCGCTTCGATCAACTATGTTGTGGCCGGGCAGACTTATAGCTATCAAGCGTTCGGATGCGTTGAAGTCAACTCCTCTGGGAATGCCTATGCTGATCCTGATGGCAATGTGTCTGCGAACTCATCATGCTCAGGGCCGACGCAGACCTCCATTGCCGATGGCAGCTTTCCCTGTCCAGGCCGTACGGCGTATCAGTTGGTGGGGAAGATCGGCGACATCTGCGTCCCGCTGGGCAGCAGCGGAACTTTTACGGCACCCGCCACAGGCTGGCTGGGGCTGTACTGCAATGATAGTAACATGGGAGATAACAGCGGAACCTGGAGTGTCTGCATCGCGCGTGTTGATCCGGCCTGTTCCAACGCCCCTCCACAAGATTGGATCAGTGCCACTGACGGGTTGTGGCATGATACCAACAACTGGTCGTTGACCGTCCTGCCCACCAACACGCAGTCGGTCTTCCTGACTAACGCGCTGACGAAGACCGTTACCATCGATGCAACCACTTCAAGTTCCCACCCAGACTCGATGGCCATCTGCACTCTGACGCTTTCGGGTGGCGACCAATCCACCAATACCCTGTTGTTGGATAATGCGGGCATGGCTGTCCCTTTGTCTGTCATGGGCGAACTCACGGCTGACAGCAATGGAGTGCTTCGGATCATCAACTCTGCGCTGGAAGCCACCAACGGCGCTGCATTCATTGGTCACGACGGCTTCGGCCAGGTGTTCGTTTCCGATGGATGGGTGGAAGTGAACGTTTTGTACCTTGGCTTCACGACGAACTCACAGGGGACGTTGGCTATGGACGGCGGCACGCTTACGGCAACCAGTCTGCAGGGAAACAGCAATGCCGTGGTCGGCTTCTCCGCCGGGGCCATTCATACCGCGGGCTCCTGTCTCCGGACCCCCTTGATCGCCGGCAACGGGACCAATCCGGCGACGCTGCATT
Organism: Verrucomicrobiia bacterium; assembly: GCA_050013395.1. GTDB lineage: Bacteria > Verrucomicrobiota > Verrucomicrobiia > Palsa-1439 > Palsa-1439 > JBEKZD01. The sequence goes on from JBEKFI010000105.1 coordinate 2,932, forward strand.
TGCTGGGCGGCTCCCATATCTTCAGCGCCGGTTTGACGATTTCCAGCAACGCGGCACTTACCGGTTGCGGGACGATCTCCGGCTCGGTCGTCAACCAGGGCGCGATCTTGTCGGATTGCGCGAGCGGCACGCTGACGTTTTCCAGTGTGGTAACCAACAACGGCACGATCATCGCCACCAACGGGGCTGCGTTGAGCTTTGGGACGTTGGTCGTGAACAATGGAACCATCGACGCCTCGGCCGGCAGTGTCTGGTTCGGAGGCACGGTAGTGAACAACGGAACGATTTTGCCGGCAGGTCCACCCGCCGCGCCCGGTAACCTGACGGCGAAGCTGGCGTATTCAGGGGTCACGTACCTGTCCTGGCAGGACAATGCTAATAATGAAACCACGGTCTTCGTCGAAGGTTGTACCAACGGCGTTGCGTTCCAGTCACTCGCCCTCCTGCCGGCAAACTCAACCAATTACACCGACAGAGCCTTGTCGACAAATTTCTGGCTCGTGGCGCCGCTGTTCTACCGCGTTCGCGTCGTGAGCCCCATCGGTTACTCGGATTATTCCAACATCGCCACCGCCGACTTGTGGACAACAACGAACAGTTGGATCAATCCCGGTGATGGATTGTGGCAGGATTCCACGAACTGGTCCTTGGCGCAGTCACCTTCAATACTCCACACGCTCCTCATCACCAATGACAACGCCAAGACGGTTACGATTGACTCCACAACCTCGGTCGGTTTCTCCAACACGTTGACCGTGGCCGACGTGATTCTGTCCGCTCCCAGCGGTTCGACGAACATCTTGAACCTCGCCAACGCCGGTACCAATGTACCGTTGCGAGTCCCGCACATACTCAGCATTGGCGCCGGCGGGTTGCTATGCATCAGCAACTCCGCCCTGTCAGCAGACGCTGTTATGGACGGGGGCTTCATCGTTGATGGCAATGCAGTACTTAACAGCAAGAGCTTGGCGGTCGCCACGGCGTTATACTGCGGTTTCGACACAAACGCGACCGGCTCGATTCTCCTTACGGGAGGACAGTACTACGGGGGGGACGGGCAGTTGCTTTTGACGAACCTGCAGCCGTCGGCCATCGGCGTCAACGGTTCCGGCCAAATGATGGTTTCAAATGGGTTGGTTCAAACCTCGGCTGGTTTCTTTTTCGTGGGTTTGGGCGCCGGTTCACAAGGCACAGTGACGGTGGCCGGCGAGAATCCCTATTCCGCCCCCTCCAGTCGCTTCGTGGTGTCGCCGTATGCTCGCTTGGTCGTGGGTATGGAGACCGGCGCGACCGGGGTAGTACGTATTGCGCGCGGGGGTCAACTTCTAATGACCAATTCGTTCATTGCGCTCATCGGGTGCAACGGCTCGGGCGAACTCATCTTGTCGAACGGGACGGGCTATGTCGACACAAACATAACAAGCATACTTGGACCAGTCGAAATCGGCGGCAATCCCGGCTCACAGGGCACCCTGACCGTGGCAGGAGGGGTGAACAAGGTTCAGGGGGCGCTCTTCGTCGGTGCCAGTCCGGGGGCGACGGGCGTGGTGTGGATGACAGGTGGGCAACTGATTGCGACAAACTGGACAACGTACGTTGGCGTCTGGGGTTTCGGTCTCGTCACTGTGTCCAACGGCAATTGGCTGGGAGATGCGATGATTGTCGGCTCACGGTCCAACTCATACGGCACGGTCAACTTGGCCGGAGGGTCGGTTACGCTTTTGTCGAAGCTGGAACTCGGCAACTGGTCAAATTCCGTCGGTGTCGTGCAGGTGACTGATGGAAGCTTGGCCGTGACCAATGCGAGTAGCACCGCCTCGCTCATTGTGGGTGGGCCCGCACACCCTGTGCTACCTTCCACCAACTGCCCTGAGCCATCGGGATGTGTTGTCAGTGTGGCTGGCTGGGCTGGCCGAGGCGTGCTCACTCAAAACGGCGGCACCGTGACGGTGGACCGGCTGATCTTGACCAACGGCGCCAACAGTGTTTACAGCTTCAACGCAGGCACGCTCCAGACGAAGGCGACGACCGTGATGGATTTGCAGACCTCCGTGGTGGTTACGTACCCGACCAATATTGTTTCCTCTACCATTGTGACCAACCCGCAAACCTTTGTGGTTGGCGACGGAATCCAACCGGCCACGTTTCACCTGTTGGGAGGAGTGCATTCATTTGTCAATGACCTGAGAATCCGCACCAACGCCTCTCTCACCGGTTGCGGCACTATCAACGGCAACGTGCTGGTGCAGGGCACGGTCGTGGCGGATTGCGGCGGCACGCTGACGTTCACGGGTGTGGTCACCAATAACGCCACGCTGCGGGCGGTGAACGGCACGACGCTGGAGTTTTATGCGCCAGTCGTCAACAACGGCCTCATTGATGTGATCAATGGGAATACGAATTTCCACGCCGGCGTCGTCAATCACGGCATCATCCTCGACGCCAACGGCGATTACGATGGGGATGGCCTTTCCAATCTGCAGGAGTATCTTGCGGGCACGGATCCGACCAACAGCGCTTCGGCCCTCCGCATCACCTCGATTCTTCCCGAAGGAGACGATCTGCGCATCACTTGGTCAGCGGTGACCAACAAGACTTACGTGGTGCAAGTGGCAACCAACTCCTCCGACGGAAGCTACACGAACGCCTTTACCGATCTGGCCACGGTGGTCGTTCCAGCAGCGCCGGCAATTACGGAGACCAACTATCTTGATGTCGGAGCGGTGACCAATGACTGGTCGCGATTCTACAGAATCAGGCTGGCCACGCCGCCGTAGCGGGGAGACAGGAAAGAATGTGGATTATGATCGAAAGACCAGAAGCGCCTAAGAAGACCAAAAAACCAGTTTGGGGCAACTCGTGGGATGGGTATTTTGCTGCGCATGTCTCGCAGACTCGGCTTTGCCCCGACCGGTCGCGACAGGAATGTCGCTCCCACGAAACAACTGGCGGTTTTGCCATGTGCTCTTAGCGCCGATAGGAGGCCCACAAGCCATGCGACTTAATCGGAGAAGCAAGAAAGGGTTCACGCTAACAGAACTGTTGGTGCTGGTCGCCGTCGGTGCCATCCTGACGGGCACGCTTTTGGCCTCGTTGAGCGAGGACCGGCAGAAAATGCTGCAGGCGGCCTGCGCCAGCAATTTGAAGCAATGGGGAATCGTCATCCAGTTGTATGCCGATGACTTCTACGGAACGATCCCGGTGGGTGGGTGGTATCGCAGTACTCCTGGGGTAGGTGGGGCATATCTTTGGGGAGCTTATAGAAAGTATTGTGGGGATAGAAGAGGGGGCCAAGGAAACCTTAGTCTGCCCGAACAGCAACGGATCTGGAAGATGAAGATGTGCCCGGCTCAGCCGGCTCAGATTATTGCCACGGCCAACAATAACACGCCTCCCGGCTACAGCATGGTGAGGGCTGACCCACCAACGCCAAGTTTTAGGGCCTGGTGCCAAAAGAACTGTAAGCACCCGGCCAGTATGGTGCTCATGATTGATTCGAATGGCTCGCAGGGGTGCCCGGCCTTGGGGGCTATCTGCGGAAGCCCTGGTTACACCGACGTATTGTCCGTTACCAACCGGCATTTCGGCGGGGCGAATGTGCTTTGGGCGGATCAGCATCTGACATGGGAGCCGTGGGACGCCATCCAGACGGGATTCACATCACAAAACTGGGGCAGTCTCTGCGCACTACCTCCCGGCCCAATGGATCCGAATGAGGCCCAAAATTACTGCGGCCCATTTGACGCCACATCTTGTCAATAATGGCGCGCTGAATCTTGCAGCCGTGTCCGATACTCAAATGAGCAGGAATAGGCCGGTCTCGGCAGCCTCATCTGAGACGTTTCCACATTTCGTACTTCGCCACTTCCGGCTGGTGTGATTAAAAGTGGTGGTCAGTCACGCGCAACGCCCCCCCCTGCCCGCCGAAGCCTCGGCGCAGGCGGGTCGGGGTGAGGGTTCTGCCCCGGAGCCGGCCAGCTTCTTGACAATAAAGCTTAGAGCGGCATACCGCCGCGAAGAGCTTTCCATAACCGTGCAAGAATCACCCGCTATGAAACATCGCATCCTCTTCCGCTATCTGCTGGCCCTTCTCGCGGCCCTCGCCGCCCTCGGCTCTGGCGGCCCAATTCTTGCGGCAGAGCAGCGCTTCACTCCGCCCGCGTCGCCCTGCTGCGCAAAGATTTTGCTTGCATAAACAACTTCGGCATGCTCTCATCTGGGGTGGCCGTGAAGCAACGGTAACCCGTTAGCTCAGTCTCAAGACGGACTGGAGATGGCTTATGAAGACGAGAGCAGCGCTTCGTGCTTGGCTGGTGGTCATGGTTGTGGCCACCGTCGCCGTTAGGGCTACCGGTCATGCCCAGACGAATAGTTGGATCAGTCCGACCCGGGGATACTGGGATGATTACACCAAATGGTCGCTGGAAATCGCGCCCACCAACACGCACTCGGTTTACATCACCAACGCCCTGACCAAAACCGTCACCATTGATTCCATCACATCGGGAGACTATCCCGACTCGATGAGCGTGAGCAACTTGAGCCTGTTTGCTCCCGCCGGTGCGACGAACATCTTGGAGTTGGCCAGCGCGGGAACCAATGCACCCTTGTTGATTCTGGACACGTTCAGTGTGTCCGCCGGGGGGTTGCTGCGCCTGACCGAGTCGGCTGTATGGATGCAGGCAGTCACGAACACCATTACGAACGGGGTGTTGAACGTGGACGGTACTGTCGTGCTGAACAACAACGGCCTTCTCATGGCCGATAGCGGGATGTATGTCGGCGTCGACACGAATGCGACCGGCCTGGTTCTCCTCAACGGAGGAGGACTGTTTCTCACGAACGGACTTTCATCGATCGGGGTCAACAGTTCTGGCCAGATGATCGTCTCAAACGGCACGGTCCAGACCTCGTATAATTTCATGTTCGCAGGTTCTGGCATTGGTTCACAAGGCACCATTACGGTAGCCGGCGGGAATTACATTTGCTCGTCCTACGGTCGCTTGGTAGTGGGAATGGAGACAGGTGCTACCGGCGTGGTGTCGGTCACCGGTGGAAGCCTGGTAATGACCAATTCGTTCTTTCTCCTCGTTGGGGGCGATGGGTCCGGCCAACTCAATTTGTTAAGCGGGACAAGTGCTCTCGGGCCGATCGAAGTCGGTGGCGGTCCGGGTTCGCAGGGCACGCTGACCGTGGCGGGAGGCACGAACAGCATTCAGGGGGCACTCGTCGTTGGCGCCAGCATCGGCGCAACAGGCACGGTCTGGATGACCGGTGGGCAGCTTGTGCAAACAAACACTTATCTGGTTTCCAACACGACAAACTTTTGGCCAACCTGCGTCGGCCCGTGGGGAGCCGGGTTCCTCACGGTGTCCAATGGCAACTGGCTGGGAAACACGATGCTGCTTGGCATGCACGCTGTCGTCACGAATGTGTATGGTCAAGGAGTGGTGCCCCTCTGGCTCTCACACGGGGAGCTAACCATGGCGGGGGGATCAATGACGTTGTTGTCGAAACTCGTCATCGGAGACTGCCCGAGCGGTGGCGTGGGCGTGGTCAGCCTGACGGGTGGTAACTTGTATGTGACCAATGCGGCGCACACTGCGTTTATCGACGTGCGCAACGGTCAATTGAACCTCAATGGCGGCGTACTGCAAGCCGACAAGCTGGTCATGACGAATGCGTGCGGGGTGTTCGTCGGAGGCGGCGGCACGCTCATCGTTAGCAACGTGGTGCTCGACCCGAATCTAAGTGCCATTGGCGACGGCATCCCGAACGGGTGGAAACAACAGTACGGTTTTGACCCGTTGGATCCCACCGTGGCTGACTCCGACCCGGATGGCGACGGCATGTCCAATTTGCAGGAGTACCTAGTGGGCACCGACCCGACCAACAGCGCCTCCGTCTTTCGCATCACCTCGATTCTCCCGGAAGGAAACGATATTCTCATTACTTGGTCTGCCGTGACCAACAAGAGCTACGTGGTGCAAGTGGCAACCAACTCGTTCGACGGAAGCTACACGAACGCCTTTCTTGATCTCGCCACCGTGGCCGTTCCCGCTGCGCCCCCGATCACTGAGACCAACTATCTCGACGTCGGGGCCGTCACGAACGGCGAGTCGCGCTTCTACAGAATCAAACTGGTGATTTCACCGTAAACAGCGAGGCGAAAACAATGCGCAACATAACCAAGACACAAACGGCAAGCGCGGGCGGCGCAGAAGGCGATCAGCGAGCACCGCGACGTAACCTGAGGTCCAAGGCGGGATTCACACTGCCAGAACTGCTGGTGCTAGTCGCAGTCGGTGCCGTCCTGACGGGTCTGCTTGTGCCTGAACTGAGCCAGACCCGTTCCAAACTCCTTCAGCAAGCGTGCGCCGCCAATCTGAAGAATTGGGGAATGGCCTTCTACCTGTACTCGCAGGATTACAGCGGAACGATCTTCATGTATAACAGCGGAAATGCCCTTAACTGGGATGACACTACCTCGTCCGACGGAACTATGACCAACGCGTACCTGAAGTATTTGGGTGGGGGGGCCCCAACAACGAGGATACGCAAGATGAGGACCTGCCCGGCGATCGCGGGCCGCTTAACCGAGGACCAAATCGTGAATGGCCAGCACCACAATTACGGAATGATCTGGCCCTCTGTAAGGCTACCCGGCATTGGGTGGACAACACTCCCCCCCACGGCTGGCACTTGGTATGTTATTCCTGTGAGGGTACTCTCTAAGCCGGCTGAATACCTGTTGCTCATTGACTCAAATACGGAGAACGTCCCGCTCAGTAGTTTCCTGAGGGCGACGACAGGCAATGACCATGAGACTGGACTCCCCGTTATGTCGCGGCATTCGAACGCGGTGAACTGCTTGTTTGGAGATCAACACGTGGAACTTGTTTCGTCTAACAGGATCATCCAGCAGAGCGGAATCCCCATCACCCGGAACACTTGGTTCCAACTGAATTAGCAGGAATGTGCTGACCACGGCAACCGCAGGCAATCCGATACGAGGCTGCTGACAAACCTGACGGAGGGCAGCGTACCGAATCGTTCCTGCCTCTTCTGATTCTGGGTCGATCCAGTTCCATCTGATTTCTGAGAATGCAATCTACGGCGAGGCTGCGAGGACGGGTTTTCTCAAATCAACTGCGACGAAGCCGGCCAGCTTCTTGACATTCAAGCGCGGAGCGGCATACTGCCGCACAAGCTTTCGATGATTGCACACGGACCACCCGCCATGACGCATCGCATTCTCTCACGTTCTCTGCCTGTTCTCTTGGCGGCGCTGGCTGTCCTCGTTCTCGTTGGTCGAACTTTCGCGGCGGAACAACGCTTCACTCCGCCCGCGTCGCCCCGCACCACGTTCAATTTCAACCCCGGCTGGAAGTTTATCAAAGAAGACGTGGCTGACGCCGAGAAGCCTGATCTCGACGATTCCAAATGGGCCACCGTCAGCACGCCGCACACCTACAACGACATCGACAGCTTCGATGAACTCATCACCCGCGGCGGCGAGGTCAGCCTCTACATGGGCCTCGCCTGCTACCGCAAGCACTTCAAGCTCCCCGCCGGTGCCGAGGGCTGTAAGGTCTTCATCGAGTTCGAAGGCATGAGGCAGGCCGCCCGATTCTTTGTCAACGGCAAAGCCGTCGGCAAATACGAAAACGGCGTCACGCCCTGCGGGATTGACGTCACCGACGCCGTTTTCTTCGGCGACAAGGAAAACGTCCTCACCGTCAAGATCACCAACGTCACCAACTACCCCGAAGAAGCCACCGGCACCGTCTTCCAATGGGAATCCAAGGATTTCAATCCCAACTATGGCGGCCTCAACCGCAACGTTTGGCTGCACATCGTCGGCAAGGTCTATCAGACTCTCCCGCTCTACGAGAATCTCAAAACCACCGGCGTTTATGTCTATGCGACGAACATTTCCGTGACCGCAAAGACCGCCGACGTGACGGTCGAGTCCCAGGTCCGCAACGAATCGGGCGATCAGCAATCGGTGGATCTCTCGGCTGTCGTTGTCGACGCCAGCGGGATCGTCCGCGCCACCTTCAAGGGGGAGACCTACGACATGGTGAACGGCGAAACACAGGTGCTCAAAGCCAGCGGGAAACTCGCGGGCGCACACCTGTGGAGTCCGTCCGACCCCTATCTCTACGACGTTTACTCAATCCTCACCATCGGCGGCAAAGTCGTTGATGTGAACAAGGTTCGCACCGGTTTTCGCAAGACGGCGTTCAAGGGCGGCGCGGGCACCGGCGGCGTGTACATCAACGACCAATTCGTGTATCTCAAGGGCTATGCGCAACGGTCGATCAACGAGTGGGCTGCTGTCGGTGACGCGTATCCGGACTGGATGCATGATTTCGATATGGCATTGCTCGCCGCCGGCCACGGCAACTACATGCGTTGGATGCACGTCGCCCCCAAACGGCAGGAGGTGACCGCCTGTGACAAATCCGGCATCGTCCAGGTCTGTCCCGCCGGCGACAAGGAAAAGGACGTTGAGGGCCGCCAATGGGAGCAGCGCGTGGAAGTCATGCGCGACACCATCATCTGCTACCGCAACAGCCCCAGCATCCTGTTCTGGGAGGCGGGCAACCAAGTCATCAGCCCCGCCCACATGGAGGAGATGATCGCCCTGCGCAAACAATGGGATCCCAGCGGCGAGCGCGTCATGGGCGTGCGGCACGGCGACAACAACGCTGCTGCCACCGCCATCACTTCCATCGCCGAATTCTACGGCGTGATGATCGGCCAAGCCCCGCAAACCGAACAGATTTCCGGCGATGCGGTGTTCCGCGGCTACAGCATCCCGCGCCGCGACCGCGCGCCTCTGATCGAGACGGAAGACTTCCGCGACGAAGCTGCCCGCCGGTTCTGGGACGACTATTCACCTCCGCACTTCGGGTTCAAACCGGGGCCGAACGACGTGTATCACTGGAACTCCGAAACATTCTGTCTCGCGGCAGCCGGGCGCTATTGGGATTACTACTCCAATATCATCACCAACACCGACCCCAACCACGCCAGGTGGTCCGGCTACGCGTCGATCATCTTCGCCGACAGCAATCAGCATGGCCGCCAGCCCAACAGCGAAGTCTGCCGCGTGAGTGGCAAGGTCGATGCCGTCCGTCTGCCCAAGCAGGCCTATTACGTGTACCGTGTGATGCAGAACGAGAAGCCGGACATCCACATCATCGGCCACTGGACCTACCCCAAGGACACAAAGAAGACCGTGTACGTCGCCGCGAACAACTGCCAGGCTGTCGAGTTGTTCGTGAACAGCAAGTCCAAGGGCGTTGTGAAGACGCCGACGAACGGCTACGTTTTCGCGTTCTCCGATATCGCCTTCGAACCGGGTACGATTGAAGCGGTGGGCAGGAACAGCGGCAAAGTCGTTTGTCAGCACGAGATCAAGACCGCCGGCGATCCGAAGCGCCTGAAGCTGACCGCGCACACCGGCCCGAAGGGCTTATTGGCAGACGGCTCGGATGTGGCGTTCGTTGACGTGGAAGTCGTGGATGCCCAAGGCCAGCGATGTCCGACCGACGAAGGACGCGTGGACTTTACCGCGCAAGGCCCGGCAATCTGGCGCGGCGGCTACAACAGCGGCAAGACCAATTCGATCAACAATCTGTACCTCGACACCGAATGCGGCATCAATCGCGTCTTCATTCGCTCGACCCTCAAGCCCGGTGCGATTACGCTCACGGCT
>JBEKFI010000106.1:0-11948 GCA_050013395.1 Verrucomicrobiia bacterium
GATGAAATGCACGCTTTCCTGAAGGACAAAAGTTTGATGCTGGTCTCGTTAGAGTCTGGTTTTGTTGACTGTAGGAGTGGACAACTGCTTCAGGTGGATGGAATCTACCAGCGCACATCTGAACCCCCGAGCCAAACCGCCTGATCGCTGGATCAGGAAAGTTTCAGAACAGAACCAATCGATGTCGCCGCCATGCCCGATCCGCCGTAAGGCGGATTGGTTTTGGCAAATTCAATGGTTCAAGTGGCAGCGGATTGTTCAGGAATTGATGACCCATTCGGCCCCGCCTCCGCAACAGCCAGGGGCAGGTGTCAGTGTCCGACGAGAGGCGGGCCGGGGCCGTTTTATCTCCCCACATCCTTTGGGGCAGGAAATGCCAACATTGGCGGGAACGTTCGCATCTACGACCATGACTTCCACGCTTTGGATCACCTTTCCCGCCGCGACGCCATGGCTGACGTTGCAGCCTGCAAAACTGCTCCCATCGTGGTTGGTGACGATGTCCTGATCGGCGTAAACGCGATCATCCTGAAGGGCGTCACCATCGGCGACCGCAGCATCATCGGCGCGGGCGCGGTTGTCACACTGAAAGACATCCTGCCCGACTCCGTCGTTGCAGGCAATCCCGCCAGGGTCGTCAGGACGATGGGCCCCTGTCGCTGAACAACCTTGGAGTGTCTTGGGAGAATAAATGGTCAATCACCCCCGTGACACGATTCGCTGCTTCTACGACAACGGCTTGGACTGCCTCGTGCTGGGCGATTTCGCTCTGCTGAAGGAGTCTTGAGAGGACCCACGAGATCATGACGCCGCCGGTTTTGGTCTTGATTCGGCCAACCATTGCACCTAAAGATATCTTCGGCCCATGGGCTTTGACCCATACATTTTGGAATTCGTACTCGCCTCGGCTAGGGACGGATGTATTCGCGGTCGATGTCTCCAGTTGGGCAGGCAGTATCTGAACGTTGAGTTTGAGCAGTTCTCGAGGCTGCTTCGGGCTTATGGCTATTCGCCCGCCCCAGATGTGCTGGCCCATCTCCACCGCGGTAACGATGGCGCCAGATACGCGGATGAGCTACTCAAGTATCTGGGAGCGTCAAAGGTGGATTCCCTCGATGTTTCGGACTACGAGGGCGCCACGGTGCAGTTCGATCTCAACCGACCAGTCCCGCAGAGCTTCTGGGAGCAGTATGACTGCATCATCGACGGCGGGACATTGGAGCATGTGTTCAACATCCCCGTCGCGATCGTGAGTTGTATGATGATGCTCCGACCCGGGGGGTGTTTCCTCAGCACACCGCCAGCCAACAACGTCATGGGCCACGGTTTCTATCAGTTGTCGCCGGATGTCTTCTTTGGGGTGTTTACGGAAGCCAATGGCTTCGAGTTGGATCGAGTGTTGATCCGGGAGAATCGTCCTCGCGGGAAATGGTACAGAATCGTTGCGCCCCATCTAAACAAGCGCCGGGTGGAACTGTGTAACCGCCACCAAACGAATCTGTACGTCCGCGCGACGAAGACCAGATCCCACAACCCGACCGGCCTCCAGGTTCAGCAAAGCTTCTACGAAGCAGTGTGGTCTACGGGGGCCGTGCCACAGGACAACCGGGCTTCCTCTACTGCGCTCTCCCTCCTAAAGAAGATCGTGCCTCGCCGCATTAAGGGGTTTCTGAAGGCATGCTTGGCGCAGCACCAGAACCCGTTTCGTCATCCAGGCTACATCGAAACCAAGCCGTAGGATCTCGGCTACACGCAACCGGAACAGACGAAAGTGCGGGCCGCTGGAAATCTCAGGCTGCCTGTCGAAGTCCGTCGCCCACGCAACCAGTTCCGCTAGCTGAGGTCACCCATGACTCGGCGCATCCATCGACCGACGGACTCCGGCAAGCGTTGGATAAGCTCTCGCTTGAGTTCGATGGGAAGTCCGTAACGTAGCAGAAGACAGCTCCCGAGGCTGCCCAGAAGAACGCCCCGGAGAAGCATCCGCTGCCATTCTGCCAGCGGCTCGGTTAACCACCAGACAGCGACGGCCAATGGGACGAGACCGAGCAGGGTGCGGCCCAGCGGCTTCAGCCAGTTCCACCCGGGTTCGGTCCACGGAATGGCGAAGTACTCACAACTGCGCCGCATCCCGTACGCGCCGCTAATGCAGATGGTGCACACCGCCGAACAGCCGATGATTCCCGCTAACCCGGCCCAGCGGGCAACGAAACTGGCGAGCACCACGAAAACCACCCCCTCCACAAGGAATATCCACCGCGCAAACCGAATATCTTTGGTCACACCAACAAAACCGACATGGCAATATTGCGCAGCGAGAACAATCAGCCACACCCCAAGAAGCACATCGCAGCCAACCGTCCAAGTGATTCGACCGTGGGTCCAGAAAGTCACAAACGAGGCGTTGCAGGCCCCCGCCAACACAGCAGCCAAGCCGCCAACTGAGATAGACAGCACCGTCACCGCTTTGAAACGCTCTCGCAAGCGCGCATGTTCTTTGCGCACCAGTATCTCGGCAAGGGGGGGCACGGAGAAGTCGAAAATCCGGCGAGTCAATAGCCAAAGCAGTGTGAAGACCCTCGTGCCGACCGACCAGATGGCCACCTTTTCCAGTCCCAAGGTGCGAGTGATGACGATCGTCTGACTGGCCGACATCAATTGTTGGCCAAGAGCAATCAAGAACATGTCCTTGCTGAACCCAAACAACTCCTTAAACCGTGCCCAACTCGCCCGCCCCCATGCCCCGGGCGGCGGAAATAGATGAAGCTTCAGGCAGGTACATGCGAGGATGATCATCCCCACCAACCACGCCGCCGCATTGGCCCAAACCACGCTAACCACGCCCGCCCCGCAACGGAAGGCAACCCAGAGCACGCCTGTCATCACGGCAGCGCCCAGCGGTTGTGCGTAGTTCGTCACGTAAATACGTTGATGAGCATACAACACGTGAACGAGCGTTTTCGTTGCCATCGTTGCTCCGAGGAGCACCGATTGCCAGCGCATCAGAACCACGAAGCTGTGCCGCAGCGCAGGTGGGATGTCCAACAATGGTGCCAGCAGGGGGCTCAACACATAGCCCGCCAGCGCGACGATCAATCCTTGGACGAGCAACACCAGTTGTCCGGTTTGGAGCACGCTCCCATACTCCCCGCGTTCCGGGTGATCCTTGTGATCGATCAGAAAGCGGGCCATGGAAGTGGACATCCCCATGTCGATCAACGCCAAGTATCCCCCGATTTGCGCCATCAGCGCCCACAAACCAAACTCGGAACGAGTGAGAAAATGCAGGGCCAGCGGGACGGACACGATTGTGTAAACGGTGGTAGCGGCCAAGGAGAGATAACTCGAGACCAGTGCTTGTACGAACCGGCGCATGCGCGACATGATTGGCCTTCCTCTGTCTTTCTCTGCTTCCGTTGAATCCAGTCTCGCGAACCGCCGGCCAACAATCGTGGCGGCGTACCGCTGCGCGCCTCACTCAGCGGATGGCGCGCTGGCACGCTTATACCACAACCGAACGCTCATACAAGTCAGGGTCGGTGGAGTCAAGCAATGGAGAAGATGACGACGCCCATCGACGACGAGGACTGCCGCCAATAGATCTCAGTCGTTTTTGCTCTTTATGTTCTGCCGATTCGCGACTATCAAATGCTGCATGACATCCAGACCACGCATCGCGCTCTGCATGGAGTACCCGGTCACCCAAGCGGGCGGAGTCGAGGCGCTCGTGGTCGAACTGGTGCGCGGACTGGCCTCCGAATTCAGCATCGTTCTCGTATCCGACGACGACGCAGACTCAGTGGCCGCCGCCGGGCTCGCGCCCCTACTGGCGGAGCACTTCCCGTGGCGCTCCGGCCAAGGCGGGGCGGCTGAGGCGGAGAGCCTTGCTGTGGCCCTCAAACAGGCCGGCGTCGCCCTGGCGCATTTTCATTTCGGCGGCACGTACGGGTGGAACAGCCGCACGGCCCACAAGTGCCCGATTCCGGCAACTGCCCGGCTTGGGATCCCGGTGGTGATTACCAACCATTGGGTACAACCTCCACTCGAGGGTTATTGTCGCGCGTCTCGTCCCCTTTGGTTCAAGCTGGCTATGTTCCCCTTCGCATGGTGCAGCCGCCTGCGCGTGCTGCATAGCGCCCGTCTTGAACTCACCGTCTCAATCCACAACCGCAATGTCGTTCGCGACAGTTTCTGGCCGCTCCGAAGTAAGATCGGGCATATGTATCATTCCAGCCTCGACGAGCACGAGCCTGAGCCAGCATTGAGAGCAGAAGACCGCCCCCCTGTTATCCTGGAGGTTGCGACAATCGCCCGTCGAAAAGGCCAGCGAGTCTTGATTGAGGCATTTGATTGTCTCGCCGCCCGGTATCCGGAGTGGACGTTGCGGCTCGTCGGTTACGTGGGCGATAAGGATTACTTCGAAGAAATTCGGACGATGGATGCCACACGCCGGCTGGGCGACCGACTTGAGTTCACCGGGCCGTTGAGCCGGACAGAGACCGCAGAGGCCATGTTCGGCGCGGCCATTTTCGTGCTGCCGTCACTCAGTGAAGGGCTTCCACTTTCAGTTCAGGAAGCCGTGTTTCGCGGGTGCGCCTGTGTCGCGACGTCGGTGAGTGGCATTCCTGAGCTGATCGAGCACGGTCGCACCGGCTTGCTGGTCCCGCCCAACGACGTCACAGCAACAGCCGAGGCCCTCGACCAACTGATCACAGACCGGGCGTTGCGCCGGCAGCTTGCTCGGCGCGGACGGGCTTCCATCATCGCGAAAGGCATGACTCGGCAAGGGATGCTACGTCGTCATGTAGAGTTGTATCGCAGCCTGCTGGCTCAGAAAGGATCAGCGACCGCCGATGGCAACGAAGACCGGTGAGGTCCAAGCGATCACGAGTTCACATTTTGTAGTCCCCGTGCCGTTCCGGACGCCGTGTGACGACTTTGCGCGCATATTGGCCTGCCAGGGGATGCTGCGCCTGTATGCGCTATGGACGCGGCGGGGAACAGCCGGTATTCCAGCGGAGGTCACGCGGCTGTTTCCCCCCTTGGGCTTACTGGCCTACATCGGCACCTGCACCTTGCCGCCGTTCTACAGCGAGGCTTTCCGTTTTGCTCTGTACCCATTGTACGACCAGTGGGCTCTCCGTCAGCTCCGACCGGGCGACTGCATCATCTCCAGCTACGCCTACGTGAACAGTTGCTTTGCGTGGGCTCGCCGACACGGAGGAAAAACCTTCCTCGACGCCGGCAACTCCCATCCAGACAATTTCTGGGAGATCGTTGAAGAAGAACACCGGCGATGGCACTGCCGGTACCCGCCCGTGGCGCGGTTTTACTACGAGCGAGCGCGACGCACGGTGGAACACGCGGACTATATCCTCTCGCCCAGCACTTATGTGCGCGATTCCTTTCTCGCTCGCGGATTCAAGCCCGAACAGATTCTCGATGTCATCTACCCCGTGAATCTCTCGCACTTCACGCCCGCTTCTCAGGAACGTCCACGCAACCGTCCCCTGACGATCGTCAACACCGGCTCACTTTCGCTCCGTAAGGGTACGCCTTATCTGCTGGAGGCGTTTCGACTGATTCGTAAGGAGGTGGCGGACGCCCGGCTCCTGCTCACGGATGCGGTCATGGACAGCGCCAAACCGATTTTGGCGCGTTATCGTGATCTTCCCATCGAGTGGGCGCCACACCTGTCGAAGGACAAGCTGGCCGAGCGCTTGCGCTCGGCCGATCTGTTCATTTTGCCATCGCTCGAGGAAGGGCTTGTACGCACGGCACAGGAAGCGATGGCTTGTGGGTTGCCGGTCATTCTCACACCGCACACCGGTACGAACGATTTCGTCACCGAGGGCGTGAACGGCACTGTCGTGCCGATTCGCGATCCCGAAGCCATCCGCGACGCCGCCTTGACTTGGTGGGATAAGATCCAGAAAGGCTACCGGGTGCCGGCGGCTGACGTACAACAGAAGGTATCCTTTGAGAGACTCGAGGGTGTGTTCATCGGACACTTGCGCCGGCTCGGCTTCCTGTCCAGTGACCGCCTCATTGACAACCAGCGTGCCGGGACCTGAACCGGGTTGAGCAAGTCTCGGGGAAGGCGGGAAAGGCGCAGTGGAGGACAAGTACGCATGGGAACCGGTTCGGTCGTCAGGATTCCAAGGGCAACGGTTTCCCACAGACGCCCGCCGCGAATAGAAAGCTGGACGCGAGCCCGACGACGAGAATGATGACCCTTGGACGGGCAGCAACAGCAGGCTTGAGATTGGCGGACGCGCTATGCATACTTGGGCTCTTGAGAACTCCGCCAACATGAAACGCGCTCTGATCACGGGCATCACGGGGCAGGATGGTTCATATCTTGCCGAACTGCTGTTGAATAAAGACTACGAGGTGCACGGCATCATTCGCCGCGCCAGCACGTTCAACACCGAACGGATCGACCACTTGTACCAGGACCCGCACCTGCACGGCGTGCGGTTGTTCCTGCATTATGGCGACCTCAGCGATTCGGTAAATTTGGTGAAACTTCTTTACGAGCTGCGGCCCGACGAGATTTACCATCTCGGCGCGCAAAGTCATGTGCGCGTGAGTTTCGAGATCCCCGAATACACCGCCGACATCAGCGCCGTCGGCACAATCCGCATCCTCGAGGCGATTCGCGAAGTCGGCTTGCGTCCGCGGTTCTACCAGGCTTCCTCCAGCGAGATGTTTGGCAAGGTGGCGGAGAGCCCGCAGAATGAAACCACGCCGTTTCACCCGCGCAGCCCGTACGGCGTGTCGAAGGTGTTCGCCTATTGGGCGACGGTCAACTACCGCGAGAGTTACGATCTGTTCGCCTGCAACGGCATCCTCTTCAACCACGAATCGCCCCGGCGCGGCGAGACGTTCGTGACACGCAAAATCACGCGCGCCGTCGCCTACATCAAGGCCGGCCTGCAGAGGAAACTGTTTCTCGGCAACCTCGATGCGAAACGCGACTGGGGCTACGCGCCCGAGTACGTCGAAGCGATGTGGCGGATGTTGCAGCAGGACAAACCTGACGACTATGTGATCGCGACGGGCGAGACCCATTCCGTGAGCGAGTTCTGCGAGGAGGCGTTCCGGCACGCGGGGCTGGACTGGCGCGAGTACGTGGAAATCGACAAACGCTATTTCCGCCCTGCGGAGGTGGACATCCTCGTCGGCGATGCGAGCAAGGCGAAGAAACTGCTCGGCTGGGAACCGAAAGTGCGGTTCCGCGAACTGGTGCGGCTGATGGTTGACGCTGACGTGGCGATGCTGGGAGACAAGCTCGCCGGCAAAGTGGCGCGCGTGGAGTCTGAACAACACTGAGGGCGATGACTTTCTGGCAAAACCAACGCGTGGTGGTGACCGGGGGCGCGGGATTCCTCGGCTCGTTCGTCGTCGAAGGGCTGCGCGCCCGGGGCTGCCCCTCGATTGTTGCGCCACGCAGCAGGGAGTATGACCTGCGCCAGCGTGAGGCGATCCGCTGTCTCTTCAAGGATGCGAACCCAACGTTGGTGATTCACCTCGCCGCGGTCGTCGGCGGCATCGGGGCCAACCGCGAGCATCCCGGACAATTCTTCTACGAGAACGCGATCATGGGGATCGAACTGATTGAGCAGGCGCGCCAGTCCCGGTTGCCCAAGCTCGTCGTCGCGGGCACGATTTGCGCCTACCCGAAATTCACATCCGTGCCGTTCAAGGAAGAAGATTTGTGGAACGGGTATCCCGAGGAGACCAACGCTCCCTATGGCGTCGCCAAGAAGGTGCTGCTGGTGCAGTGCCAGTCGTACCGGCAGGAGTACGGTCTCAACGCGATCTATCTGCTGCCCGTCAACCTGTACGGCCCGCGCGACAATTTCGATCCCCGATCTTCTCACGTCATTCCGGCGCTCATCAAGAAGTGCGTGGATGCACGCCAACGCGGGGACGGATTCATCGAATGCTGGGGCACAGGAAGCGCTACCCGCGAGTTCCTTTACATCGAAGACGCCGCCGAGGGCGTCCTACTCGCCGCCGAGCGCTACAACAAACCCGGCCCCATCAACCTGGGATCCGGCAAGGAGATCTCCATCAAGGACCTCGTCAACCTGATCGCTCGGCTCACGGGATTCAAAGGCCAAATCCGTTGGGACCACACCAAGCCCGACGGCCAGCCTCGTCGTTGCCTCGACACCCAAAAGGCCGAACGCGAATTCGGTTTCCGGGCACAAACGCCTTTCGAGGAGGGCTTGCGCAAGACCATTGAGTGGTACGAACGGGCCGTCGCTAAAACTGAGGGTGTTGCCTCTGCTTTCGGGAGCAATTTGTCGTCCTGAAATTGCACAAAGGTTTCATTCTCGCGGCCGGTGATCCAGTGAATCCGGTTGCCCTCTTGGCAAACAATCGTCCAGCGAAACGGATTCATCGGCTGGGCAAACGCCGCCAGCTTTTGTGTGCCGGGCGGTTTTGACGCTGTGCGCAGCGCGTACCTATGCGATCCGCCACACATCAAAATGTACGCAATGACGATTGCCAGTCCGACCCGAGCCACTCCCGCCTCGGCGGGACGCTGTGTCCGGATCGCCGCCCACAACGCCACGCCCAGCATCGCCCACACGTACACGTCGACGATGAACACCCAGCTCAGCACGAACCGCGCGTCACTCAGCGGCCACAACAACTCCGTGCCGTAATTGGTAATCCAATCCAGCGCCAGGTGCGACGCAATGCCTGCCGCGGCAGCCGCAAATAACAACCGAAAGTTCTTGCGTCCCACGATGAGTCCGATCGCTCCCGCCACGAGCGCCGCCCAGAACGGAAGCAACAGCGCAGAATGCGTAAAACTGCGGTGCCAGCGCAAGTACGCTTCGCTGCCCAGTGGCGCCACAGCAAGCAAAACAAGAAGTGGTATCCAGCCGAATCGTGCCGCAGCCGCCACCAAACAGAAAGCCCACGCAACCAGGTGCGATTGCGTGGGCTGAATTGGAGGCGGGTGTCGGATTCGAACCGACGCATAGGAGTTTTGCAGGCTGGAAAAGGGGGTTTCAGCCTGTTTACGCCTTTAGCTAATCTTGCATTGAACGCATTGGTAGATAGTCAGTTACGTGATTTCTGCAAAGCGGTAGACTTTGTTAAACATCGAGCAACTTTGAGCAACGCGAGTATCACAGCGAGTATCACAGAAGTTTCAAGGACGGATGGTTTGGGGTCGTTGTGGGACGACGAACTTCAGTGCCCCCGCATCAGGTTTTACCCCTGCCAAGAAGCGGACACGTTGAGCCTGCTTGAGCAGATGCTCAGGGCGCACGTCGCCATAGGTGCGGGCGATGATGGCCGGGCCGCTCTTGTCACCGATCAACGCGGCGATCTCCGTGTCGGGCAGCCCCGACTCCCTGCACTGCGTCACGAAGAAACTTCGTAGTCCGTGGAGCGTCACGTAGCGCATTCCGGTCGAGCGACACAGGCGGCTCAGTCTCTGCGCCACGACGGGGTACGGAAGCGGCTGGTTCACGTCCATGTCCGACGGAAACAGCAGATGACTTCGCGCCCGGGTTTGTATCTCACGCAACAACGTTTCCATCTCCGGGAGGATCGGCACGAATGGATTGATCCCGCGCTTCTCGCGTTTGACGTGAATCACGCCGGCCTCCCAATCCACCGCTTCCCAATCCAGTCGCAGTGCTTCACGCACACGCAATCCGGAGAATCCGAGAAACAAGAGGCAGTCGGCAATCACATCGTCGCCGCGTTCTCGGAATGTCTGGGCGATGATCTTCAGTTGTTGAGGCGTCGGCGCGGTCTCTCTACAGTGGCGAGTGTCTTCCTCACTGTGGTATCGCCCGCGACCCGTCAGTGGATTGACCTTTAGTTTCTCCTGTCGCACTGCCAGCGCCAGCGAATTGCCGAGTGTCTGCAGCTCGATGTCCACGCACCGGTCGCCCGCCCGGCTGCGGCGCAGTTTCTCGCCGCGCTGCCAGGTGTATCCGCCGTTTGCCCGCCATTTGCGGTACGCATCGCAATCCTTCAGCGTCAGACTGACCGCAGCCTTCGCCCCGAAGAACGCCTTCAACCGCTGGATTGACTTGCCCTCGGTCTCCCGAGTCGCCGCAGTTTTCTTGATGCGGCTCTTGCGATCAGGGAAACCGAATCCAACATATTCTTCGAGCACTGCGGCCACAGTCAGCCGGTTGCGCTCCAATGCCGCCTGCTTCGGCTCAATTCCATGCTGGCGCAGCACGGCATCCTCGCGCCACTTCGCCAGAACCTTCCGCGCCGCCGCAATCTTGTCGCTGCCGGTACAGCGAAAGGTTTGTTTACCGTCAACACGCACGCGGGCGTAAATCATCCCGCCGCGCCAGTACAACCCTTCCTCGCCCTCGATCTTCTCCGGCGTCACCAATGCGGTTCGCTGCTTTATCTCGCCTGTCTGTCCGTCGTTCATCTTGCCGCCATCGGTCTAATCAGTCTTCGGTGTTGCCGTCCTTGTCGGTGTTGAGGCTGACCGAATGCCGTTCAAGCCACATCTCCAAATCCTGCTCCCGGATGCGGCGGGTGCCGCCGATGCGAACGAAACGCAAGCCATGCTGATTCATCAGTCGCCAAATGGTTGTTCGGCACAAGTTGAGCCGCTCACCCACTTCCTGGATTGTGAGGAACTTGCCTGACGGTGTGTTCATTTCAGCCCCTCACCGGGGATGGCGGTGCGCTGCCAGCATCACGCTCCTCAAACCCGGACACCGCCGCTGTGTTTCTGTGTCTGAGACCCGGCGTCAGTCAGTGTTTCGGAGAAACCGAGGCGGGCCACTTTCTTGCACATGCTAGTGATCTCGTTGACTACGCGCCGCAAATCCTGCTTCGGGAAACGCTCTGCGATAAGCAATCGGACGCTGGCGGTGATGTCGTTGGTCATTAGCTGCAAGGTCTCGCATTCGCTGCGCAGGTAGTCGCGGAGCACTTGGCGCGGGCTATCACCGGTTCGCAAAACATCCACTGGTCCATACGCCTTGGCGTAAGCCGATGCGACTGGCGACTGGTCGATGACGGCATATTCAAACCCGTGCTCACAAACCCGCTTGCATAGGAGAACTTCGTTGTGGTTTAGCCTCATCAAGGGAGCGCAAACTTCCCATGGACTTCGCCCGCCGGCCGACTCGGGCAATTCGGTGTGACCGCTTTGCGCTTGGGCATCGAGAGAACCAAGCCCGCGTGCAGTCATCTCTACCTCACGCAGCTTGTCGCCGATTAAACAGAGCGCCTGGTAATCGCTCTTGATCGCGCCGAATGCCTCGAAATACGCCGCATATTCCGTGTCGCTCATCCTCTTCAACGAGGGCGGCACGACGCCGTCTCGGTGTTGGCCTTTTCTCTTGATCATGAGTTTCCTTCCCGTGCGCTCATTTGATCTTCAAGAGCTTCAGCAGTTCAGAGCGGGGTACGAGCAGCTTGCCCCGCAGCACGCGGCACGCGCGCAGCTTGCCGCGCTGGATCATTCGATACACGCTGAAGTAGTGGACGCCCAAAAGCTCGGCTGTTTCCTCAACGGAATAGGCGAGCCGCTCCGTCTGCGTCAGAGCTTGCGGCAGCGTCGGCGGTGCGACGTTCGCTGATTCGTGGTTCCCAGACATTGGAGGCCACTGTAATCAGTGGGGCGCGTTTTCCTGTTCGCGCTTGCGAACAAAAATATCTCACGATTCGAGTCGCTTTGCGGTAGTGCCCCCAATATCTGAAGCGGGCTGAAATGGAGAGTTAGCATCGCCGTCGTACTGTGCGCTTTACCCGACCATCCCCATTTCGTCCATGCTAAGTGGTGGGGTCTGATGCGGCACCTTGTGGTCAACGCGGGGGACTCAGGGGTGTGGCCTTGTACAACGACCATCGCCAAGTCGAGAATCAACGACCGAACCGCACCTGTTGGCGGTAACCAAAGCCGCCGACCGGGGCATACCGATACATCGGAATAA
>JBEKFI010000107.1:0-11545 GCA_050013395.1 Verrucomicrobiia bacterium
TGCAGCGGCTGATCGCCGCCATCAACGAGGGGGACGAAGGGGCCTTTGAAGTCTTGTATTATCGCCATCGGGATTGGGTGGCCGGCCTGGCCCAGCGGCTGACCGGCGATTACGCCCTGGCCCTGGACGTCCTGCAGGAAACCTTCCGCTACTTTCTCGGCAAGTTCCCGGGCTTCCGGTTGACGGCTCAGCTTAAAACTTTCCTCTATCCCGTCGTGCGCCATCTGGCGATGGCCGCGCGTGAAAAGGCGGCGCGCTGCCAGGCGGCCGCCACCGACCAGGAAACCCTGGAAAACCTCCCCGCCGCTGTCCCCCGCGCGGATTCGACCGAGACCCTGGAGGCGGTGCTGGCCATGTTGCCGGAGGAACAGCGGGAAACGTTGTGGCTGCGTTTTGTCGAAAATCTCAGCCTGGCCGAGGTTGCCACCGCCCTTTCGGTGCCCTTGGGCACGGTGATCTTGTTGCCGTAGGGGATTTGCGTCGCGTCGCAGTCGCGGGCAAATGTGACGACATCGGATTGCCGTAGAGTTTCAACAGTATTCATTGCGGTGCTCGTTCTGAAATTGTGACCCGGTTGACGCCGTCACTGTAGTCGCGCTCGCACTCGGTGTCGAGTGGGTTTTCGCAGAACGCAGAGCAACCTGTGCATCTTGATACCACCACGACAAGTCCTGACACAGTAGCGCGGGCGTCTCGCCCATTGCTGTTTGGGGATGCCACACGACACGGGCGAGACGCCCGCGCTACTTTGGGGGCAGTGCCGAGATGCACCCCGGATCGATCGCTCTCAGTTGCCCGCAATCCGCGAGCGCCCCACGCACGACGAGAGGCATGCCCTACGCCAGAAATGTGTCAGTGACGGCACGAGACGCGCCCGTGAAATTTCGGGCGCAACCGAATGCGGCCAAAGTCGCCGAGCCACGCGCCCCGTATGGCCGGAAAAGGCGGTAACGCGAAGCTTGCCACGTGCTACGTGGCGGGTGCCCCACAATTCTGGAGTGCTGTGGCTCGACACAGCCTTGCCTTTCGACACGCGCAACAAGGCGGCGTCAAGCCGCCGCACTCCAAAACATCACATCTGCTCGATCACGTCGATGCCGACTAGGTTCAGGCCGCGCTTCATCACGTCGGCGGTGAGACGGCAGAGTTGCAGGCGGGATGAACGGATCGGTTCGGCGGATTGGATCACCGGACAGTTGTCATAGAACGCACTGAACTTGCCCGCTAGATCGTACAGATACGCGGTCAGCCAGTTGGGCTTGTCGTCGTCGATCACTGACTGTAGCGTCTCGGCGAACCGGAGAAGATGTTTGGCCAAGTCGAGTTCGGCGGGATGATCCACAGTGACCCCTCCACCCGGTCGCCCCGACAGGAAAGTCGGGGCTCCTACATTTTGATCGGCGGCGGCCTTCCGGAAGATGCTTTGGACGCGGACGTAGGCGTATTGCATGTAGGGCGCGGTGTTGCCCGTCATCGCCAGCATCTTCGGCCAACTGAAAACGTAGTCGGTGGTGCGGTTCTGGGAAAGGTCGGCGTACTTGACCGCGCCGATGCCGACGGCGCGGGCGATCTGCTTCCGTGTTTCAACGGGGAGATCGGGATTCTTCTCCGTCACAACCGCCAGTGCGCGTTCTTCGGCCTCATCCAGCAAATCAGTCAGTTTCACGGGAGCGCCTTCGCGTGTCTTGAGCGGTTTGTTGTCCTCGCCGAGGATCGAGCCGAAATACACGTGTCGCAGGTCAGGGACATCCTTCCACCATTTCCGCGCCGTAGCGAACAACTGCTGGAAGTGAAGTTTCTGGCGCGCATCGGTCACATACACGATTTCGTCGGGATGCCACTGCTCGATGCGGTACTTGATCGTGGCCAAGTCAGTCGTGCCGTAGAGAAATGCGCCGTCGGCTTTCCGAATGAGGAACGGCGCGGCACCCTTGAGTTCAGGATCGTCCTCGAAAAACACGCACATCGCGCCTTCGCTTTCGCGTGCGATCCCTCGGCGGGTCAATTCCTCGACAACGCCTGCCAGTATCGGGTTGTAGAAACTTTCGCCAAACGTGTGATGGAACGTCACGCCGAGCCGCGTGTAGGTCTTGTCGAATTCCTGCCGGGACAAGTCGATAATCTTCTGCCAGATCGCTTGGTTTTCCGCGTCGCCCTTCTGCAACTTGACCAACTCAGCTTTAGCTTCATCGCGCAAATCTGTGCGGTCGTTCACGAATTTGTAGAGCCGCTCCAGTTCGGCAATCGAATCGGCTTTCAAGGCCGTGTCGTCGCGGAATTTCTTCCAACCGACGATGAGCATGCCGAATTGCGTGCCCCAGTCGCCGATGTGGTTGTCGGTGACGACGCGATGGCCGAGAAACCGCATCACGCGCGCAAGGCAATCGCCGATGATCGTCGAGCGGATGTGGCCGACGTGCATCGGCTTGGCGACATTCGGCGAACTAAAATCGATGACGACGGTCTTGGGTTTTATGGCGGACGGCACGCCGAGTCGTTCGTCCCGCGCGGCGGCCTTGACCTGTTCGGCGACGAACGACGGTTTCAGGCGAAAGTTGATGAAGCCGGTGCCTGCGACCGTCGGCGGTTCGCAGACGGCGCTGACATCGATCCCGCCCGGAGCGCCATGAAGTTGCGAGATGACTTTCTCGGCGAGCGCGCGCGGGTTTTCCTTACGCTGTTTGGCCACGGCCATGACGCCGTTGGCCTGATAGTCGCCGAACTTTGGGTCGGCGCACGGTCGAATGAGCGCAGGCGCGCCGAGAACACGCTCGACGGCGTCGGAAAGGATTTCTGGCGCGGTCGGCATGTGGGATCAGGCGGCAGCGCGGAAGACGGCGAACATTTCCTCGGCGGTCCGTGCATTCTCCAATTGCTGGCGGCGTTCCTTGTCGCTGAGGAAACGGGCGAATGCGGAAAGCGTCTGGAGGTGGCGTTGGAATTGGCCTTGCGGCGTGAGGAAGAGCACGCAGAGTTGAACGGGCTGGTTGTCCAGCGCCTGGAAATCAATCGTCGGATTCAGCCGCGCGACAATGGCGACGACGTCCTGGATGCAATTGACGCTGGCGTGGGGGAGGGCGACACCATAGCCGATGCCGGTGCCGTTGTTGGATTCGCGGTCTTTCACCGCTTTGCAGACAGCGGCGCGATCTTCCGGTCGAATCTTCCCCTTGCGGACCAGGAGATCAATCAGCGATTCAATCACTCCCCAACGGTCCCCGGCAGAGATCTGCGGGACAACCTGGTCCAAGCTCAAGATTTCCGTGAGGTTCATCGTTCGACCGCCCAACATAACCTGATTTTTGCCTGTAGCCGCACCCTTTAGGGTGCGTGAGTGGCGCTGCCCGCGCAGGCTAAAGCCTGCGGCTACAGGTCTCTCTCGTTAACCACTCCTAGCGCCTACCGAAAGCTGCTACATACTGCCACAGCGTCGCCAGCTTGTCGAGGGTCCAACCGTAGGCGAGGAGACAATTGTGCCCGAAGCTGCTCGCCAGCGCGGCGGTGGTGAGACTGCGCGAAAGCAATGTGGCGGTCAGGATAATCGTCAGCAGGTTCATTAAGTAAATCACGACGGCGGAGAACAACACGCCCTGTGACTGAACATCGGGCTGGCGCACGCTCAACAGCATCATCAGCGTGAACGTCACGTGAAAGCTCCAGCCGAGGCCGATCAGAAAGAACAGCACCCACAGGTATTCCGTCAGATTCCAAAGGGCGTGCGCGATGAAGAAGAGGATGATGAACAACATCGCGTAGAACGGGAAAAAGTACGGCGCGAGCGTGATGAACCAGTTTGTCTTGCTCGTCTTGACCTGACCGCCTGTGTTCTTCACCTTAAGTCCGCTGACCCGCGCCCCCATCATCAGTGCCCAGAGTGCGTGGGTCAGTTCGTGGCCGAGGACATACGTGCGCATGGGTTTCGGCAGCATAGCGAAGATGGCCAGCCAGACGGCGTACCCCGCGCCGAAAGCCACGGCGAAAAGGTGTGAAGCCGCCGCTCGTGGTCCGAACGCGAACTGGTGTCCGAGTTGCCACGTACTCATCGTCAGCGCGGCGCAGGCCGGCAACAGGAGTGCGGCAACCAAGAGCTTAAACCATTTCATTTAGCCAGACCCTGCCCGAAGTTGCGTCCGTTGAGAAGCGCAAAAAGCCCTTGCTGGCACCCGTTGTAGGTGCGCTTCTGCAAAGCGCGCGCAGTTGGTTTTCCAAAGACGTTCGGCGCTTCGCAGAAGCGCCGCTACACCATTTTTCGAAACCCTGTTACATACTGAGAATAGCAGCGTTTCCGTCCCGGCAAGTAATTCCCGGAGCAGACGATGGAAGCGTTTTTCACCGTTGACTTTTGGGTGGTCGCCAGTAAGATATCGCGCCGTTCAACGAACAGGAAAGAAATCAAACAATGCCACGAACACGTTCCGCCGCCAAACAAGCGCGCGCCAGCCAGCGCCGCCAGTTGCACAACAAGTCCATCAAGTCGAAGATTCACACGCTGGAACGGAAATTCCTCGCCCTGATCGATGCCAAGAAAGCGGCGGAAGCGACGGCGGCTCTGCGTGATCTGACTTCTGCTCTGGACAAGGCAGCCAAATCGAAGGTTGTTCATCGCAACCTGGCTGCCCGTAAGAAATCGCGGTTGGCGGCACGCATCAAAGCGTTGGCACCGGGAAAAACCGAGCAAGGGAGTGGTGGAGTAGTGAAGTAGTGGAGTGCGGGGCGCGGAAACCCAATACTCCAGTACTCCAAAACTCCAATCTGTTTCTCCTCCTACCAGCTTTCCACCAGCAGACTGACCACCTGACGTGCCAGATCGTCGGCGATCAACGGTAGGGCTTGTTCCTCCGCGCTCTGCAAATCCGATCCGATGAATGTATCCGCGCTGCCGGTGACGACGGTGGGTTGGAGCACCACTTTGCCCGTCACGCGGTCGTGAGCTTCAACTTGTGCGTCGATGCTGATGCGAAACTCGCGGGGCGTGGCCGCCTCGGTGCGCATGGCCCGCAAAGCGGAGCGCCGATAACGCAGAATCTGGCCGGTTACGATGATATCAGCGTTCTCTTGGGACTCCACGCGGAGCGTGCCATCGGATTGCAACCGCTTGATGATCCCGTTGGTGACTTGGGCTTCGAGTTGGGGCTTCAACGTCTTGTTCTTGAACATCGGGATGGCGACCGATTTGTAATTGGCCTTCAACACCGGGCCAAGGTGATAGCCCATGCAGCCGAGGCAGAGGAGACAGCAGAGAATACATAGGGCACAGCGGCTCATGGCGTGTTGGTTGACCCGCTGGCGTGAGGCGTAAGCACCGCGACTTTCTTTTCGGCCCGATTCGCCCAGTCTGACTTCGGGTCTTGCTCGATTACCGCGTTGTAGTAGATGAGCGCCGCCCTGTAATCTTTCTTCTTCTCGTAAAACTGGCCGATGCTGAACAACCCCTTGGATTGTTCCTGCTTCAGACCGGCGAGTAGCTTCTCAGCCGTAGCGGCCTTGTCGCTGTTCGGGTAACGGATCAGGAAGTCGTTAAAGGCGGCAATCGACTGGTTCGCCGCGTTCTGATCGTATTCGGAACGTTTCGCCTCCTGTTTGTACGCCCAACCGATCTGGAACTGCGCATTCTCGGCCAATGGATGTTGCGGGTAACGCTCCAGCAGTTTCTCGTACGCATGCACCGCGCTGATGTATTCCTTCTGTTTCTCGTAAGCGAGGCCGATGTGGTACTGCGCTTCCGGCCCGACCTTGCTGTATGGGCCGTTCTTGACAATCTTCTCGTAAATCTCAATGGATTTGTCGAGCGCGGGGAAAATCTTGAACACCCACACCCTGTGCTTTTCACCTGCTAGGAACAGATTTGCGATCTCAAACTCGCGCTGGAGCGCCGTGTCGAAGTACGGGCTGTTGGGGTTTTTCTCGATCAGTTCCTGATACGTCTTGTACGCCTTGTAGTAATAACCGAGAGCACTGAGGGATTCAGCGAGTCCGAGGCGTGCCTCTTGTGCGGCGGACGAAGTGGGCCAGCGTCGGATCAGCCTTCGGTAGGCCGAGAGGGCGTTACCGTAATTCTTCTTCGCCTGCAGCTTCTTGCCTAACTCAAGTTGCTCCTGCGGATTGTTTGCGTTGGTGATCCCTTCTCTTTCGTACGTCCAACCTTCGCTCTTGCGCCAGATCAGCGGTGCAGGGCAATTGGTCGGTAACGCCAAGCAAAACAATCCAACAAGGGCGACGAGCAGCGCGATCTTCTGAAGTTGTCTCATGGAATCCCTTGGCGCAGGCTACTAGAACAACCACTGGGCGTCAAGGAACGGCGCGCCCAAAGGCCACATCGGTTCAAGCCGCCTGTGCCCAGGCATGCGCATCGAGCACACGAATGGCCTGTTCGTCGTCGGCTGTTTTGAACACAGCAAAGAACCGGTCAGTCCCCGCGGAGGACGCATACGAATACAGAATATCGATCCCGGCGCTTCCGAGACTCGCGCCGAGTTTCGCGGCTGCCCCAACCTGATCTGCCGCGCCCACCAAGACGACAGAATTCGCTTTGCATTGAAAGCCAGCGTGCTCCAACGCGAGCTTGGCGTCGAGAGGGTTATCGGTCACCAGCAGCACGACCGAGTCGTTGCGATCGCTGTAGGCGCAATAGGCGAGAACATTAATGCCGCGACTGGCAACGGTCGCCAGCGCTTTCCCCAGACCGCCAAGCACCTCGCCAATGCGAACTGACAACTCGACTTCTTTGCGAGCCTTGTCCATGACACTCCTCAACCGAAACCAAACATAAACTTGTCGTTTGTCTTTTCAACCAGAAACTTTTCGCGCTCCAGGCGATCGTTTTAGCGATGAGCCTGGAACCATTGTTTTGTCGAGGCTGCAAGCGAGGCGGCGTTCTCCGATCTTCGTACGAGTTTTGCCTGGCAAACGTTCACCGCTGCAACCGCCTACTTGCTCTCGGTGTACGCTTC
Source organism: Verrucomicrobiia bacterium (assembly GCA_050013395.1). Classification (GTDB taxonomy): domain Bacteria; phylum Verrucomicrobiota; class Verrucomicrobiia; order Palsa-1439; family Palsa-1439; genus JBEKZD01. Next base: position 6,951 of record JBEKFI010000107.1, read on the forward strand.
CAGCGGCAGACAGGAGCAGACGAGATGACGGTCGCCATAGACGTTGTCCACGCGGCCGACGGCGGGCCAGAATTTATGCTCCCGCGTCCACGACGCGGGGAACGCGGCTTGGTCGCGGGTGTACGGACGATCCCATTTCCCCGAAATCAGCGCGTGAGCGGTGTGCGGCGCGTTCCTCAGAGGATTGTTCACCCGATCCATCTCGCCTGATTCGATTGCCTTCATCTCGGCATGAATTGAAATCATGGCGTCGCAGAAGCGGTCGAGTTCGGCTTTCGATTCGCTCTCGGTCGGTTCAACCATGAGCGTGCCGGGCACAGGCCACGACATTGTCGGAGCGTGGAAGCCATAATCGATCAATCGTTTCGCCACGTCCTCGACTTCGATCCCTGCGCGATTCTTCCAGTCGCGCAGATCGAGAATGCATTCGTGCGCGACAAGGTTCCCGTGACCCTTGTAGAGCACGGGGAAATAAGGTTCGAGTCGCCGCGCGATGTAGTTGGCGTTCAGAATCGCGACCTTTGTCGCCTGCGTGAGACCCTCCGCTCCCATCAGCGCAATGTACATCCAGGAGATCGTCAGAATGCTTGCACTGCCCCACGGCGCCGCCGAAACGGGGCCGGTGTTTGTACCGCAAGCTTCCAGCTTGCGATCCTGAGTCTTCGGCAAGCTGGAAGCTTGCCCTACACTCGGACGATGCTTCGCGACGCCGATCGGTCCCATCCCGGGGCCACCGCCGCCGTGCGGGATGCAGAATGTCTTATGCAGGTTCAAGTGGCAAACATCCGCGCCCATGTCGCCGGGGCGACACAGACCGACCAGCGCGTTCATGTTGGCACCGTCCATGTAAACCTGTCCGCCGTGGAGATGGATGATGTCGCAGACTTCCTTGATGTTCTCCTCGAACACGCCGTGAGTCGACGGGTACGTGACCATCAACGCGGCGAGGCTCTTCGTATGAAGCTGGGCCTTCGCGCGCAAGTCCGCCGTGTCAATGTTGCCCTTGGCGTCGCACTGGACTGGGACGACCTTGAATCCCGCCATCACGGCGCTGGCGGGGTTCGTACCGTGAGCGGAGACGGGGATCAGGCAAATGTTGCGGTGCGGTTCGCCGCGTCGCTGATGGTACTCGCGAATAACGAGCAACCCCGCGTATTCGCCCTGTGAGCCGGCGTTGGGTTGCAGCGACACCGCCGCGAACCCCGTGATCTCTGCCAGCCACGCTTCGAGTTGTCGGAACAGAGTTTGATAACCCTCGGCTTGTTCGATCGGCACGAACGGATGAATTCGGCACACCTCGGGCCAGGTCAGCGGCATCATCTCGGAGGTGGCGTTCAGTTTCATTGTGCACGAACCAAGCGGAATCATCGACGTCGTCAACGAGAGGTCGCGCGCTTCCAGACGCTTTATGTAGCGCAACATCTCGTGCTCGGTGTGGTAGCTGTTGAAGACCGATGCCTTCAAGAATCCGCTGCCACGATGTAACAAAGCCGGGATGCTCGATGATACATCAGTATCTGATGTATCCGCCTGTGAGCCGAACAGACGGAGCAAGTCCTGCACGTCCCGTTCCGTGGTCGTCTCGTCCAACGAGACACCGACAGAATTGTCAGGATACAACCTCAAGTTGATCTGCTCTCGCGCCGCTGCCGCAACGATGGCCTTGCCATCGCAGTTCACCCGTAGCGTGTCGAAAAATATTTCGGTGCGCAGCTTCAAGCCGTGTCGTTTGAGCCCCGCCGCGAGCGCGGAAGTGAACGAGTGGACGCGGCGGGCGATGTCCCGCAGCCCTTTGGGACCGTGATAGACGGCGTACATCGACGCCATGACGGCGAGGAGCACCTGTGCTGTGCAGATGTTGCTTGTGGCCTTTTCACGGCGAATGTGTTGTTCGCGCGTCTGTAGCGCCATCCGCAGGGCAGGGCGGTCCTGCGCATCTTTTGAAACGCCTACCAATCGTCCCGGCATGTGACGCTTGAATGCATCGCGCGTGGCAAAGTAAGCGGCATGCGGCCCGCCGTAGCCCAAGGGCACGCCGAAGCGTTGCGTGTTGCCGACGACAACATCCGCTCCAAATTCGCCGGGCGGTTTGAGCAACGTCAGGCTGAGGATATCAGCCGCGACGACCACCAGCGCCTTGCGTTCGTGCGCTTGCTGAATAAATGGTCCGTAATCGAGAATCGCGCCGTCAGTCGTGGGATGCTGCAGCAAGCAGCCGAAGACGCTCGCGTCGAACTGGAACTTGCGATGATCGCCAACGACAATGCGAATCCCCTGAGGCGTCGCGCGAGTCTTCACCACATCGATTGTCTGCGGATGACAATCCTCGGAAACGAAAAACATATTGCGACCTTCGCCGTGCTGAAGGCCGTGGCACATTGTCATCGCTTCCGCTGCTGCGGTCGCTTCGTCCAGCAGGGAAGCGTTGGCGATTTCCATCCCTGTCAAATCCATGACCATCGTTTGAAAATTGAGCAGCGCTTCGAGGCGACCTTGTGAAATCTCGGCTTGATACGGCGTGTAGGCGGTGTACCAGCCAGGGTTCTCCAGGATATTGCGCTGAATGACGGGCGGCATGATGCAATCGTGATAGCCCATCCCGATGTACGAGCGATAGACCTTGTTCTTCGACATGATTGCTTTCAATTCGGCAAGAAGCTCGTGTTCACCGCGAGGCGTTGGAAGCTTGAGCGGTTCGCGAAGTCGAATCTCCGCGGGAATGGCGTCGTCCACCAACGCATCCAACGAAGGGAAGCCAAGCAGCACCAGCATCTGCTCAATCTCTTCGGGACTCGGGCCGATGTGCCGCCTGGCAAACGTGTCCAGCGGGGAAAACGGGTCGTGTGGCTCTTGCATTTACGCGCCGATGTGGTGGGAATAATCGTTGGGGCTGAGCAATTCGTCGAGTTCGGCGGGGTCGCTCATATTGACCTTAAACAGCCAGCCTTTGCCGTACGGGTCCTCGTTGACCAGTTCGGGCGCGCTGCTGAGTTCTTCATTGGCCGCCACGATCTCGCCTGAAACCGGGGCGTAAATGTCGCTCGCCGCTTTCACGCTCTCGACCACTGCGGACTCTTTGGTCGCTTCAACTTGCGCGCCAACGCTCGGCAGTTCCACGTACACAACGTCCGTCAACTCCTGCTGCGCGTGATCTGTGATGCCCACAACCGCAACGTTTCCATCCACGCGCACCCATTCGTGCGTCTTCGCATACTTCAAGTTTTTCGGAATGCTCATTTGCCCCTCTCCAGCAGTGGTTTCTTTTCAATGGTTGCGGCGTACGTTTTTCCGCGAATCTCAATTCCGATCTTCGAACCGATTGCCGCCGCTTTGGTTTCAACGTAGCCCATGCCGATCCCGATCCCCAGCGTGGGCGACTGCGTTCCGCTGGTGACTTCGCCGACCCTTGAATTGGCGCCTGCGGCCATGATCGGATAATGCGTTCGCGGTGGCGGCGATTTCTCCGTCATTTTGAACGCGATCAACTTGCGCGTCACGCCTTTCTCCTTTTGCTCCGCTAACGCCGCGCGGCCGATGAAATCGCCCTTACCAAACGCCACGAACTTTCCCAGGTCCGCCTCCAACGGCGTCGTCTCCTCGTTCATCTCATTTCCGTGAAGCGGGTAACACATTTCCAAGCGCAGCGTATCGCGCGCGCCCAAGCCGCACGGCTTGATGCCGAACCCCGCGCCGCGCCGCAGCAATTCCGACCACAGCTCGGTCACATCGCCCGCGCCGCACAAAATCTCAAAGCCGTCCTCGCCGGTATAGCCCGTGCGCGCCACCCAGCATTCCTTGCCAAACACGCTTTGCCGTTCAATATGAAAATGCGCGATGCCTCCCTCGTCCCCCAACAGCTTTGCGGCATTCGGCCCCTGCAACGCGAGGGCGGCCGTCTTGTCGCTTTCATTCTCCAGCACGACCCCAGCGTTGGCCTGCGCGTTCATCCAGGAAAAATCCTTCTCGATATTCGCGGCGTTAATGACCAGCAAATACACGCTCGCCTCGATCCGATACACGATCAGATCGTCGATCACGCCGCCCTGCTCGTTACACAGCAACGTATACTGCGCCTGGCCCACCCCGGCTTTGCGTACGTCATTGGTCAGCAAATGATTCAGCACCGCCTCGGCGTGCGGCCCCGCGACGAGCACTTCGCCCATGTGGCTGAACCTCTCGAAAGAATCCGCGGGGGTCTTGGACGGCCTCTCGACGGGAGTGTGCCCCTCGCTCTATTACCCCTTCGGGATTGCCGTCTTCCAGGGGAGGTACACCAGTGCGAACATGTCTCAGGCTGTGCCACTTCGAATCTTCCCGGTGATTCCTTGCCCCCTGCTTGTCAGATACATCACCGGATACCTGTTCCGGCCGATGAGCGACACCGCAACAATCCTTCCTGGTACGGGAGAAATCCCGATTGCGACAGGAATCTCCGTGAGCGGGACCTACTACACACCCGGGGGTCAACCGAACGGGCTGACGCCCTTCACGCCCGGGACCTACACGGTCGCAGCCGGAGACGAATGGGGGAACTTGGCGTTCGCCTATTTCGTTGTAGTCGCCTCGTCATAGAAGATGGTCCGCAGCGACCGGAC
>JBEKFI010000108.1:0-11350 GCA_050013395.1 Verrucomicrobiia bacterium
GACGAGAACGCCATGGTGCGCATCGACATGAGCGAGTACATGGAGAAACACACCGTGGCGCGGCTCATCGGCGCGCCGCCGGGCTACGTCGGCTACGAGGAGGGCGGTCAGCTTACCGAGGCTGTGCGGCGCCGCCCGTACGCGGTCGTGCTGTTTGATGAAATCGAGAAGGCGCATCACGACGTGTTCAACGTGCTGCTGCAAATCCTCGACGACGGGCGGCTCACGGACGGGCAGGGCCGCGCGGTGGACTTCAAGAATGCGGTCGTTATCATGACCAGCAACGTGGGCAGTGAAGCGTGGGCCGGGCAGCGTGGGGCGACGTCTGAAGATATTCAACGCCTTATACTCGACGCTCTGCGCTCCACGTTCCGTCCGGAGTTCCTCAACCGCGTGGATGAGATCATCATCTTCCACGGCCTGAGCATGGAGCACATCAAACAGATCGTGGACATCCAACTGGAGCGCGTGCGGAAACGGTTGACGGATCAGCGCATCGATCTGACCCTGACTCCGCAGGCCAAGGATCTCATCGCCCGCGAGGGCTACGATCCCGTTTACGGCGCCCGTCCGCTGAAGCGTGTCATCCAGAAGAAAATCCTAGATGTGCTGTCGCTCGAGATTCTGGCGGGCAGATTCAAGGAAGGCGACAAGATCAAGGCGGAGGTGGACAAGAACCGATGTGGGGAAGTGGCGTTTGTGCGGACATGAGTTCTGGTGCTTTGTCAAAGTTCATTCAGTGCGTTGCATCTGTAGCCGCAGGCTTCAGCCTGCGCTCCGACACGCACCCGTAAAGCCTGCGACTACAGGTTTTACGTTAGGGGCACTTAGGACGGATATCGCGTGAGCCCCTGAATCGGGAGCGGTTGGTGCCGTTGTAGGAGCGGCGTCCCCGCCGCGATAACTAGGGCCGGTCGCGGCGGGCCTTCGCCGCTCCCACAGGAACTCCTGCAACATCCGAACTCGGTCTCTTTGACACACCGCAAAATCGTCCAAGAAAAGTCAATTCTACGCTTGACTTTCTACGGGTCGCCGTTCTACAATGCGCTCCGCGAGTAATAATGGTTCCTCCTCAGCGGAGCTGTGGAGAATTTGGTTGGGCGAGGTGGAAGCCGAAGCAATCTGGTGAGATTCAACGCCAAAGCGAGCGGAGACCCTCAAGCAGGGATAAGAATCCCATAGCACTGTCGGCCTTGCCCGGAAGAGGTCAATCTGCTGAGACGCAGGAACCGAGTAGAATAGAGGAGAACGACGTTATGAGGTATTTCATGACCACTCTTGTGAAAATCAGCGCTAAGTTATTGCCCATCGCCTTGGCCGCCATTCTGTCTCCTGCGTTGGCGCAGGCGCAGAATCTGTTTTTGTCGAATGCCGGCAGCGGCAACATCTATGAATTCACGCCCGGCGGAACGCGCAGCACCTTTGCCTCCGGGTGCTATGGCCCTACCGGTCTGGCATTTGACAGCGCGGGCAATTTGTTTGAGGCGGATGTCGGCAGCAGTCGCATCTATAAATTCACGCCCGGCGGAACGCGCAGCACCTTTGCCTCCGGGTTGTCGAACCCTTTTGGTCTGGCGTTTGACAGCGCGGGCAATTTGTTTGAGTCGGATAACGGCAGCGGCAACATCTACGAATTCACCCCCGGCGGAACCCGCAGCACCTTTGCCTCCGGGTTGAACGGCCCTGTTGGTCTGGCCTTTAACAGCGCGGGCAATTTGTTTGAGGCGGATGACAGCTACCTCAGCGACCGCATCTATGAATTCACGCCCGGCGGAACGCGCAGCACCTTTGCCTCCGGGTTGTACCCTTTTGGTCTAGCGTTTGACAGCGCGGGCAATTTGTTTGAGTCGGATCCCGGCAGCAACCGCATCCTTGAATTCACGCCGGGCGGAACGCCGAGCGTCTTTGCCTCCGGGTTGAACGGCCCTTACGGTCTGGCCTTTGACAGCGCGGGCAATTTGTTTGAGTCGGATTTCGGCAGCGGCAACATCTATGAATTCACGCCGGATGGAACGCGCAGCACCTTTGCCTCCGGGTTGAATGGCCCGTATTTTCTCGCCTTTCAGGTGCCCGAACCTTCAACCTGGGCGATGCTCGGAATGGGGGCCGTCGCGCTGCTCGGCAGTCGCCGCTTCCGTCGCCGCTAATCCCAATCCGTTGCGCTGAACGCAAGCCTTTGAACCGCCTCTCCGGCCTCACGCTGGAGAGGCGGTTTTGTTGGATCAAAAGACCGTTTCACAGGGGTCGGTCGTGGCAGGGACGTCGCTCCTACACAGACAAGGCAGAAGCAGGATTGTGTTCAGTCGAGCAGGCGTTGCGTGAGGCCGGCATAAGCGTCGATGCGGCGGTCGCGCAGGAAGGGCCAGTGCTGACGCGTTTGTTCGACTTCGCGAAGATCGCACTTGGCGAGGAGAATCTCTTCCTTGTCGTGACTGGCTTGGGCGATGATCTCGCCGAACGGATCGCAGATGAACGAGCCGCCCCAGAATTCGACCGTGCCTTCAAGCCCGGTGCGGTTGGGCACAGCGACAAAACAGCCGTTGGCAATCGCGTGCGAACGCTGGATTGTCATCCAGGCGTCGTATTGTTTCTTTCCAAGCCGCTTTTTTTCGCTTTGATGCCAGCCAATTGCCGTGGGGCAGAAGAGGATCTGCGCGCCCTTCAGCGCGGTGATCCGCGCCGCCTCGGGATACCATTGATCCCAGCAAATGAGTGTGCCGATGTCGGCGTGCTTCGTGTGAAATGTCTGAAACCCGAGATCGCCGGGCGTGAAATAGAACTTCTCGTAGTAGAGCGGGTCATCGGGGATGTGCATCTTGCGGTATTTGCCGACGAGCCTGCCGTTGGCGTCGATGACGACGGCGGTGTTGTGATAAACTCCGGCACGCCGCTTCTCGAAGAGCGAGCCGATGATCGTGATTTTGTGCTTGCGCGCGAGTTTCGCCAGCGCTTCCGTGCTCGCGCCGGGAATCGGTTCGGCCAGATTGAAAAAGGCGTGATCTTCCGATTGGCAGAAGTAACGGGAGCGGAATAATTCGGGCAGACAGACGATCTGCGCTCCGCGCCGGGCCGCTCGTTCAATCCGCGAAAGCGCCTTCTCCAGATTGTTCTCGGGCTGCATCTCGCAGCGCATCTGGATCAGGCCAACCGTGACGAGGTGTTTCGCCGTTGCCATCGCTGTTCCCAAATTAGTTCGCGCAACGATGACGAAACTCTTGCATTGCTGCAAGGAATTTGTTTCCTTGTGTGAGAAAGCGAGGGACGAGTCGCATGCATTTTGTTCCATCGAAGATATTCTTCACCAAGGGTGTAGGTACACACAAGCATGAGCTGCGGAGCTGGGAGTTGGCGTTGCGCGACGCGGGCATTGAGAAATGCAATCTGGTTCACGTGTCGAGCATTCTGCCGCCCCGCTGCAAGATCATCTCCCGCAAGCAGGGGCAGACGATGATCCAGCCCGGGCAGATCACGTTCGCGGTGACCGCGCGGTTGTCCACCAACGAACCGCATCGGTTGATCGCCGCCTCGATCGGCGTGGCCCAGCCTGCGGAGGAGGACGCGTACGGTTATCTGAGCGAGTGGTACGCGTACGGCCAGAACGACACGCAGGCGGGCAACTTTGCCGAGGAGTTGGCAGCGTCGATGCTGGCATCGACGCAAGGGGTCGAGTTCAACGAGGATGCGAGCTGGGACGAGAAAGAGGAAGTCTATCGACTCAGCGGCAAAATCGTGCGCACCACGAATTGTACGCAGACAGCCGTGGGCACTCCTCAGGGACTTTATACGACAGTGGTGGCCGCAGGCATGCTGCTGTTTTGAGAGACCTCGGGATGTTTGAGTTTGACGAGAAAGGAGCTATTGTACAGCAGCCGTGAAGAACGAGATCGTAGAGGTTCAAGTCAAAGGAGTGTTGCCCACCACCAACGGTTGTGCCGTCTTCGTGGGCAACGATGAGAAGACTTTTGTGATCTACGTCGATCACAGTGTCGGGGCTGCGATCACGATGTTCCTGCGCAACACTCCGAAGGAACGACCGCTTACGCATGATCTGATCGGCCATATCTTCACGGGGCTTGGCATCAGTGTCGAGCGGGTGATCATCAACGACCTGAAGAACAGCACGTATTTTGCGCGGTTGATTTTGCGGGCGGAGAATGAACTCGGGAAAAAGATTCTCGAAATCGATGCGCGACCGAGCGACTGCATCGCGCTGGCTGTGTTGCAGAAGAGCCCGATTTACGTCGCCAACAAAGTATTCAGCGCCGTTGAAGATATGTCGGAGGTGCTCAAGCGGATGAACGAAGAGGGCGGCGAAGGGTTTGCCGGTCAGGAAGAGGAGCAGGAGTAGCCGCTCGACGCAGTCCTACCACCAGTCGCGCTCGACCCAGTATACTCGAATCGAATAGCCGATCACGGCGTTTGGTTCTCTGTCCAGGAGTGGTTTGTAGAATGCCTTTTCCAGGTCGTTCAGATACACGCCGTCGAGGATCGTAGCGCTGACTGCGACGTAACCGGGTAGTTGCGGACGTCTGACGAGATTCCCTGCAAAGAACGGCGAGCCGGGCAGGTAGGTGCACTGAATCCCGTAGTACGCCGGATCGGCTGTGCCGAAGTAAGCGAGATTGATGTGTTGGACATTGTTGTTGTCCATCCACCTCTTCAATGGCTTCAGGTCCTGTCCCCAATCCAGATTTGAGTCGGCCAGATACTCGTAACCGTTGCGCGGGCCGCCAACGAGCTGATTGAAGAACGCGAGGTAATGCGGGTAAATCCGTGCGAATTCGAACAGCCAAAACAGGCACGCAATAATGAACACCGCACGTGCGCCCCGTTCCTTGCTCTTCAGAAGTTCTGCGGCGGCAAGCGCTGCCAGGAGCAGCACAAGCGGATAGATGGGCAAAATGTGGCGCAGCCCGATATTCAGCCTGGCAGTGATGGCGGGGACCAGATAACACACGATGGGTACCAGCAAGAACGCTTCGTCCTGCGGGAATGTTTTCCAGCGTCTGGCGCAGACCACCAAACCGCCGAGAAGCAGAAAGATCAGAGAGACCGGCGTCTTGATGAGAAACGCCACGGGAAAATAATACCGCCAGCCCTCCGAGCTGTATCGCCCTGCCAGAAACGCTCCTCGCAATTGCGCCTTTGCCTGGCTGAGCAGAAAACCTTCGGTGTACGCGTTGGGAAGAAGGCGGTGCAAGTCGATCCAATGTGTTGCTCTTGCGAGGGTGGGCGTCCGCTGCTGCACAATGGGCATGTTTTCAAGATGAAACTGCCAAGTGGCGGAAGCGCTGGGGGCGTAGCGGAAACCGTACACCGCCCAGATCATGCCCCAAGAAGCGAGAGCCAGCAACACGACGAGGGCTGCGGCAACGCGCGCCTTGCCCATGCGTGAACCAATTTCTCCTGACTTGCCAATCCGGCAGACCCACGAAGTCTTTCTGAGTACATGAATTGCCAGTAGCGCCAGAATGATGGGCCCAAGCACCAGCGCAGAGAATTTGCTGACGACCGAAAGCGCGAGAAAAAACACCAGCCCCGCCAGATTTCCGGACGTCAGCGTGCGTGTCGTTCGCCACAAAGAGTAGAGTGTGCCGAACAAGAAACATGTCGTCCCGAAATCGGTCGTCACCAAAGACGAGTGCGCCAGGATGTTCGGCTCGACGGAATAGAACGCCAGGGCGATAATTGCCGGACTCAGTCCCAACCATTCGCGAACCCAACTAAAAATCAATACGCCCAGCAGAATCCCGAGCAGGACGATCATGAAGCGTGCAGCATAGAGCATCCGATCCGCGTTGTTGGCGACGTACATGAAGTGGTGAGAGAAACCGAATTGACCCAAGCCCACCCAATCTGGGGGTGCAATCTGGTCGATCACCCCGGAAGTGGCTGTAATCGTGGGCATCGCCAGCAGCGGCAAGGCAGCCCACATCCGCAGAAACGGTGGGTGTTCGGGATCAGTTCGGTAGTCATTCAATGCAAGTGACATGTAGCCTGCGGTGACGTGTTGCGGCTCATCCCAGGTCGCAGATGTCTGCGTGTAACTGCTGATTGTCAGGATGAGAAACGCGGCGGCGAACGCACCCAGCACGATGGCAATCCGCATCCGCTCCTGTCGATTCATGGCGGCGGATTGTAGCGGCTGCATCTGCTGACCGCTACAAAATCCTTCGCTACTACCATGGGCCGTCAAGCCAGTAGACGTGCATTGAATAGCCCAGCACGGCGACGGGTTCTCGAAGGAGCAGGGGACGGTAAAACGGATTGCCAGCCAAGCCTGCGCCTGTGAGGTTATGGACGCTGACGCAGACAAAGCCAGGCAGCATCGGCTCGCCCACTTTAGCCTGTGCGAAGAACGGCGAACCTGGCAGGTACGTGCACTCGATCCCGTAGTACGCAGGATCGGCCGAGCCGAAATAACTGAGGTTGATGCGCGTCACATCGTGCCGCTCCATCCAGCGTTTGAGCGTCTTGAGGTCTTGCCCCCAGTCAATGTTGGAGTCCGCGAGCCACTCGTAGCCGTTACGCGGACCGCCGACGAGCTGGTTGAAGAAGGCAAGGTTGTGCGGGTACGCCGCCGCGAGTTCGGCGATCTGCGCTGCGCAGAGCACACCGACCACGAAGCATAACCAGCGGCTCCGTCTTTCCAACAGGGCCGACACTGCCGCGCTTGCGACCAACAACACAAGCGGGTACAGCGGCAGGATATGCCGCAGTCCGACGTCCAGTTTCGAGCTGATCGCGGCGGCGAAGCCGACAACCAGCGGCAGCAGCGCGAAGATTCCACGTTTCCAAAAGTTTGCGCGTTGTCGCACGCACAATCCAAGGCCGGCGAAGAACAGCACAAGCAGCGCGATGGGCGTTTTGATGAGGAATACGATGGGGAAGTAATACCACCAGCCTTCCATGCTGAATCGACCGGCAAAGTAAGCGGGCCAGCGTTGGCCTCGCGCCTGTTCGAGCAGGAAACCTTGTGTGCAGGCGTTCGGCAGCAGATGGTGCGCATCGATCCAGTGAACGAACACCGCGAGGCGCGGCACACGCCCTAGTACCCACGCATTGTCCGAAAAGTCGAACGGCTGGCCGTCTGGCGTCGGCGCGTAACGAAAGCTGTAGACGGCCCAGACCGCAATATATGTGGAAAATGCGAGCCAGAGCAACGTCGCCGCAGTGCGCAGAGTTGCGCTTGCGTGCCAGCTTTCTCCCCGCAATGGGCGAACCAGCAACAAGATCAGCAGGATGGGCAGCAGCAACAGCGCGGTGAACTTACTGACGGCCCCAAGCACGAAGAACACGGTGAGCCCAGCAAGATTGCCGACGCTGAGGCGTTGCGCGAATCGCCATGCAAAGTACACGGTGCCAAACATGAAGCACGTCACACCGATATCGGTCGTGACGAGGCTGGTGTGCGCGAGGATATTCGGTTCAGTCGCAAAGAGCAGGAGTGCGATCGCTGCTGGCCAAAGGCCGAACCATTCGCGCGCCCACGAAAACAACAGCGCGCCGAGTACGACGCCGAGCAGGACGTTCATGAACCGGGCGCGGTACAACATCCGGTCGGCGTCATTGTCTTTGTAGAGGAAATCGTGAGAGAATTGGAGTCGGCTGCTCGACACCCAAGCGGGTGAGTTCGTGTTCAATTGGACATCGCGCATCGCCAGCAGCGGCAGCGCGGCCCACATTCGCAACAAGGGCATATTATCAGGATGAATGCGATAATCCTTCAGCTTGAGCATCGTGTACCCCGCCGTGAGATTTATCGGTTCGTCCGCCGTGGCTGATTTTCCAACGTAGCTGCTGACGGTCAGGCTGGCAAACGCAATGGCAAACACACTGAACACAACGGCGGTCCGCATCCGCTCCTGTCGATCCATGGGCACGGATTGTAATCGCTGGCCGTTGCTGCCGCTACAAAATCCTTTGTGCTACCACCACGGTCGCTCGACCCAGTAGACGCGGATCGAATAGCCGATTACCGCCGCGGGTTCAGACTCCAGCAGTTTCTTGTAGAAATCGGGACCGACTTGCCCCAGCCCAATCCCGTGCAGCCTATGCACGCTGACGGCCACGTAACCGGGCAGTTGTGGGCGCTCGGCCAGCTTCTCGACGAAGAACGGCGAACCGGGCAGATACCTGCAGTTGATTTTGTAGTATTTTGGATCGGCAGACCCGGAGTAACTCAGGTTGATGGACTGGATGCCGTTCTTGTTCATCCACTTCTTCAACGGCTTGAGGTCCTGGCCCCAATCAAGGTTGGAATCCGTCAAATACGTGTAGCCGTTCTGCGGACCACCGATGAACTGATTGAAGAATGCAAGGTAGTGAGGGTAGACAAATGCGACCTCCTCCACTTGAAACAGGCACAACGCACCCAACACAATGTGCAGCATCTTCCGCCGACTCATCCAAAGGTACGCCACGGCCTTTCCCGCGATGAGCAACATGAACGGGTAGATCGGCACGATATGCCGCAGACCGATGTTCAGGTGCGACATCATTGCGACGGGCAAGTAAACCGCGAGGGGCACCAGAATGAAGGCGTCGTTATCGATAAGCGCCTCGTGCCGTACCAAGGCAAGGAGGACACCGCCAAAGAAGAGTATCAGAAGCGAAATCGGCGTCTTAATGAGGAACACAACAGGAAAGTAATACCACCACCCCACATCGCTGACATGGCCCATAAAAAAAGCCTGAGATCTCTGGTGCAGTCCCTGGCCGGCTAGAAACCCTTGCGCACAGGCGTTTGGCAAAAGGTGATGGGCGTCTGCCCAATCCATGACCTGTGCTAGTCGTGGAACGCGTGCGATGATCGCCGGTTGGCTCACCAGCCGAGCCAGTCCGCTGCTTTCGGGAGCGGGGGCGTACCGAAAGCCGTAAATCGCCCATATGGCGGCAAAGGCGGTCGCGAACAGCAGGAGGCCAATTGTCAGAGCAGCGAGCATCCTGCTCGTGCTAGACCGTAACTCCCGCTTGAAAGGACCAATGCAGCACGGCCACGGGTTGCGCCGCACAACTCGAACCAACAGCAGAAGGAACACCATCGGCAACAGAGCGAGAGCTGAATACTTGCTCACCTGCGCGAGCGTGAAGAACACTGCGAGACCCGCTAGGTTGCCCCCAGTCAGATGGCGGACTGTCCGCCAAAGGAAATACAGGGTGCCCAACATAAAGCAAGTGACGCCGAGGTCAGTCGTGACAACACTCGCGTGGGCAAGGATGTTTGGTTCTGTTGTGTACAGCGCCAGCACGAGGGCCGCCGGCCAAAACCCGTACAATTCGTGTGCCCAGCAAAATAGCATGACCCCCAGTAACACGCCGAGCAGAACGATCATGAAGCGGCCGACATAGAGCAATTGATCGGCATCATTCTTCTGATACAGGAACTCGTGGCTGAAGAACGATGAGTCCACGGGAAGCCAATAGATGCTGTTGGTATCGAGCTTGACTCCGTGTACTGCCAGCAACGGGAGTGCAGCCCACATCCGCAGCAAAGGCGGGTGCATCGGGTCAAGGCGGTAGTCGCCCAACTTCAGCGCGACGTAGCCCGCGGTAAGGTTGTCCGGTTCGTCAGCGGTGGCCGATTTCTGCGTGTAGCTCGAGACGGTGAGCGCGATAAAAACTCCAGCGAACAAGAGCAGCACGGCCATGGACAGTCGCTCCAGCATACGGGTGACCTATGGAATGCTGTAGATCTCGTAACAATCGGAACTGCGGATCGGAAACATCTTGATCAAGGTTGCCCGCGGCGGCAAAGGCTCCGGGTTGGGCTCGGACCGATACAAAGCGCCGCTAGGATACCACACAACCAGCAGACTTCTGCGCAGGAAAAGTCCGGGCTTCGGTGTCGAACCATCGTACAACTGCACCCGATCTTGGGGAATGCCTTGATGTTGGTAGAGGCGAGGAGAAATCTTCCCCAAGAAAGGCACGGTCGCGAAGTAATGAAAATCTCTGTCCACGGGCAATTGCAGAGTGTTATCTTGACGAAGCTGCTGGTCAAAGGCCGAGTCCGAGATATAGAGGGTCTCATTGGTGCCGATATGTTCGAAACAGAATTCAATCGCCTCGGTAAGCTCAGTTTGGAACCAGGGTCGCGCACGTAGTTGGTAGGGTCCGAAATAATCGCGACAAAACTGTGCGGTTTCCACCACCCCGAAGAGAGCCAGCGCAACCACTGTAACCCGTCCCGCCGGCCCGCGCTGCACGAGCAGCCAGTGGATACCCAGAACGGCGGCGAGCAACCAGAATATGACCCCGTTCACCGAACGACCGCTGTTCGTTCCGACCGTCAGGATGGCGGCTGCCGGGTATGCCAACAGACCGAGCAGCAGGAAACGGTGGCGTGGGCTGGATCGCCACTGGCAAAGTGTCGAATACAATCCCGATCCGACAAGAGGAGCCAGAAACAGCAACAAAACGCCGCACGTTCCCGTTCCGTGCCGGAGGTTCTGATCGCCCCGCCAGAAAAGAAACCTCGGGTCGAAATAATCCAGATACCTGCCTGCCATTGCCAGAAGCGCCTCCACCCCACCCCCGGTTTGTTGGAAGACGCTGATTCGTTGAAAGCGGGCCGTCAGCGCTTGAGGATTCCGCCAGACGCCAATCATCATCGGGATCAACGCCAGCGTGAGGCCACCCAGAAGAGCCGCAAACGTTCTCCAGGGGAATGGCACTGCAGAACCATAGGCGACGAGGGCACACCCAATCAACACCGCCGTCATCGGACGACCGATATTATGCGCATACATGGCAAAAGCCCAGGCCAGACCGGACAAGACAGCCAGCTTCCAAGGTCCTCTGCGCGCAGCGACCACCAGCAGCCACCAACCCAGAATCATCCCCAGAAGCATCGGCGCATAGCCGCCATTCGCAGTGCGGCTGAAATTGAAAGTCCAGGGGGCTAGTGAAAAGAGCACTCCGCCCGCGAGCGCCACCCATTTGTCGTGGCAGTATTCGTAAGACAGGCAGGCGAACGCGACGCTCGCCGCGATGAAGTAAAGGGCGCTGGGCAGGCGCGCGGCCACTTTGGTGAGACCGAACAGCTTGATGGTGGGCACGATTGAGTAGATCAAGACCGGATCTTTGTAATCTTCCATGCTTCGGAAAAGGAGCGGATACGAGGTCCCATACTCATCAGCACCGGTTTCGAGGATACAGTACGCGTTGTAAGCCATGGAGCTTTCATCGTCGAAGAAGCCTGTGGGCACACTGCCAATCATCCAGAGATGTGTGACGGACGTGGCGATGAAGAGGATTGCTGCGATCAGCCAGAAGCTTTCCCGCGACATTACTGCGGCCCTACGATTTTCCCATCTGGCCGCCGCCGCCTTACGCGCCAGTTCTGTGC
>JBEKFI010000109.1:0-11194 GCA_050013395.1 Verrucomicrobiia bacterium
GTCAAACGAGCAGGTAGGCGGGTAGTGGGTCAGTTTGGGCTGAGAATTAACGCCCGCCTCCATTGCCGATGTGCATCGCAAGCGCTGATGTTTTCGGCAGAAGTCGCAACACATAAAGTACAGGGCAACCGCGTGCTCATGATTCTCCACTTTCTTGTTGAACGCATTGCTTACCGATAGTTGTGCAGGCTTGCATACCACCAGCTCTCAGATTAACCTGCTCCCCGACGCCACTTGGAAAACCTTGTCATGTCTTTACCTGTGAAACCGAAATCTCGTCAGGCCGACCAGACTTACGCGGCCCGTGCCAGTTGGGCGGTGCCGAGCCGACAGAACCTCATGCCCATTCACTGTGAAAACGCAGACCAAGCTTCACCTTGACCGCCGCGTGGGAGTGCCCATCGCTTGGGCGCTCAATCTGACGGCGCGTGTGTTGGGCAAGGTGCTCCACCGCAACCACACCGTTGCCACTGCCAATACTCGTACCATTGTCTTCGCCAAATACGTGGGAATGGGCAGTATCATCCAAGCCACTCCGCTGATTCGAACCGTCAAGGCGCGCTTTCCCCAAGCCCGGATTATCTTTGTCACCAACCATTCCTGTCAGCGACTGGCCGAACGGCTGGAGCACATTGACGCGATCATTCCCGTGGATGATCGCGGCTTCTTCCGCCTTGGTTGGAGTTCGTTGCGGACAATCGCGGCGCTGCTGCGCTCGCGGGTGGATCTGTTTTTCGACTTGGAAGTGTATTCGGCCTACGGCAGCATCATGTCACTGCTGAGCCTGTCTCGCAACCGCCTCGGGTTCTACCGCAGGTCGGCGGAGCACAAGATCGGCACCTACACCCATCTTATGTACTTCAACGCGCGGCACCCCGTCCGCTACGTCTATCTCCAACTGGCCCGCGCCGTGGGTTGCGAGCCAATCGAACCGGATCGGCTGGGCCCCATTCGCGTGACAGCTTCCGACAGGGCCGAGCTCACAGGTAAGCTGCACACCTTGGGGATTGAGCAAGGGCGCTATATTGTCGTCAGTCCGAACGCCGACCTGATGAGCGACCGGCGGCGGTGGCCGGGCAACCGCTTTGCCTTACTTATCCACAAAGTTATCGAGCACTTAGACCTTCCGGTTCTGTTAACCGGCACGGTGACGGAATACGCTCATGTGGCTGGTATCATTGAGCAGATTCCCAGTGGCTGCGCAGATCGAGTGCACAACTTGGCTGGAGAACTGTCGCTAGGTGGATTTCTTGCCTTGCTGGAGCAAGCACGTTGTGTGATCACCATTGACACAGGGCCGATGCACATGTGCTGGGCTTTGGGTACCCCTTCTGTATGCCTCTTCGGGCCGGGCGACCCTGTCCACTACGGGTGGGCTGGACCGAACGTTGAGATTCTGTATGAGCGCGTGTACTGCAGTCCGTGCTTGTATGAGACCGACGAACCACCGTGCCGGGGCAACAACATCTGTATGCAGCGCATCGAGGTGGACGCAGTCCTCGGTGCGATTCAGCGAGTCCTGGCCGCCACCGTCCCGAATCGCCTGCCGGCTTTCGAGGTTGGGGTTTTTCTGGATGGCGGTGGTGCGCCACTCGGTCGGTTCGTGCGGGGGTCAATTGAGGACCCCCCCTTGTAAGGCGGAAGGACTATGGCGATTTTCGTAGTCGGATCAGGTCCAGCCGGAGTTTCAGCCGCCTACAGCTTGCTGCGGACGGGACTCCCCGTCACGATGCTGGACGTGGGGTTTCGTCTGGAGTCGCAACGACAGCAGATCGTTGATCGCCTCGCGGCCGGAATGCCGGAGTCTTGGGACGACCAGAGCCTCGATGACTTGCGAGGCCCCACGAAAGCAAGCGCGAGAGGATTGCCGCAGAAGCTCGTGTATGGGTCCGACTTTCCCTATCGGGTGCCGGCGGAGTTGATCCAGATCAACCAGCACAAGACTGACCTGGTGATCTCGCATGCCCTGGGTGGCCTCAGCACAGCGTGGGGCGCTAATGTCCTTCCTTTTCTCGCGCAAGACATCACGAACTGGCCGATTGGCCTCGCGGAGTTGGCACCCTACTACCGGGCCGTGTTCAGCTTCGTTGATCTGGCCGCGCGGGAAGATCGGCTCGCACAACTCTTCCCGTTTCATGCGGAGCGACACCAGCCACTGCAACTCAGCCGTCAAGCTGAGGCTCTCCTGACGGACTTGGAACGGCATCGGGAAACATTAACGCACCACGGTTTTGAGTACGGCCAGTCACGGCTGGCCGTACGTGCTTATCCGAAAAGCGGCGACGCCGGTTGCGTATACTGCGGTTTGTGCTTGTATGGATGCCCCTACAAGTTGATCTACTGCTCCGCGCAAACCTTGCCGGAACTGCAGCAGTTCCCGAATTTCAAATACGTTCCCGGCTACTACGTCGAGCGGCTGGCGGAGTCGCCGGCGGGCATCACGATCCACGCGCGCCGGGTCGCCGATGGCCAAACGCAGCAGTTCTCCGCCGAGCGCGTCTTTTTAGGCTGCGGTACGATCTCCACAACGAAGATCGTCCTCGAATCGCTGGGGGCACTGAACCAAGAGGTCTTGGTGCGCGACAGCCAGTACTTTCTGACGCCGCTGCTGCGCTTTCATCCGGTGCCAGATGTGACCACAGAGCGCTTGTACACGTTGTCGCAGATCTGTCTGCTCTTGCGTGATCCGGCGTTGAGTCCCCGCTCCGTTCATATGCTGGTTTACACCTACAACGACCTCTACCGCCGCGCTCTGGAAAGGCTCTTGCCCTTCCGGTCGGTGCGGAACTCCCTGCTGGCGCGTCTCATGATTGTCCAAGGGTATCTGCATTCGGAGGACTCAGCAACGCTGACCATGCGCGTCGAGCGCGCGGCGGGCGCCGATCTAGCTCGCGTCATTCTCGAAGGTCGCCCCAACCCACGGACGCGGGCGATGATCCGCCAAGTTCTCCGGTGCCTGCGCGCGGTCGCGCCGGGTTTGCGGAGTGCGATTGTGCCGTTCATGACTCACGTCGTCGCGCCCGGTAAGAGTTACCACGTGGGCGCCAGTCTGCCGATGCGCGAGCGGCCGGGCGATTTCGAGTGCGATAGGCTTGGGCGGCCAGCGGGGTTCACTCGCGTGCACCTCGTTGACGCCTCCTGCTTCTCCTCGGTGCCGGCCACAAACGTCACCCTCACCGTAATGGCCAACGCGTACCGGATCGCTGACCAAGCGCTGCAATCATGAAGGTGGGCATCACGGGCGCTGGCGGCTATGTCGGCTCGCATCTGGCGCGATACTTGGAAGAGCGGGGCCACGCGGTCGTGCGGCTTTCGCGCAGTCGCGGTTTTCGCCTGGGAGAACCGGTCCGGCCCGAGATCGTCACCGGCTTGGACGCACTCATCCACGCCGCTTATGATTTCGCGGCGCGCGGTGCTGCGGACATCGAACGGGTGAACGTGAAAGGTTCCATCGCCCTTTTCGAGGCGGCCGCCGCCGCAGGAGTTGGCCGATTGATATTCATCTCTTCAATGGCCGCCTTCCCGACCTGCCGGTCGCTGTACGGCCGGGGCAAACTGGCAGTCGAGACGCATGTGCTGCGCTTGGGCGGTGACGCTGTCCGGCCCGGCACGATCTACGGCGGCGAAGCCGGTGGAATTTTCCGCAGCGTGTCGGCTCTGGCGGAAAAATTACCGGTGATTCCACTGCCGGGCGGAGGACAACAGGTTTTCTATCTCATCCATATCGATGATCTATCAGCGCTCATCGAACGGCTCCTGGGCACCGATCTGCCGGACGGAAGGAGACTCTTGCGCGTGGCTTGTCCTGAACCGTTGACCTTGCGCGAAGTCATCACCCGAATCGCACGCGGCCTCGGACAACGCAGAGTTTTTCTGCCGGTCCCGGCAGCTTTGGTCATGACCGGCCTCCGCGTTGCAGAGACGGTTCTGGGACGTCAGTGTCCCGTACGGAGCGATTCGCTGCTCAGCTTGTTAAATCCTGACCCGGCGCCCGACTTTTCTTTGCCGGCAGCCTTGGCAGGAGCGAGGTTCCGGGGATTCGAAACAGCGCATCGTCAGTGACCGGACGTCGCGGACAAGATCTGTCCAGCCGCGCTGTGAACGCGTTGGATGTCATGGCTTCACGGTTGCGGAATTCTTCCCCTCCCGGGAGGTGTTGGGGCTTCTACAGGGATCACCTTCAAGCGACCCGGGAGCCGAGCCAACACGGAGGAAGCGAATAGGATGAGATATGGGTCAACAGGAAGGCGGTAGCGCGTTTGTGTCGCCAACAACAGCGATGTCGCGGCGATGACCGAAACAATCAGCAGGTACAATAGAGCGACATCGCGGAATCTGGAAAATCCCAACCCCATTCCAACAATCGCCAGAATCAGCACGGGATAAAACGAAAGCGCAGCCACGGCCTTGTAGCGGCCGACCGTGTGCTCGTTGGCCGACACCGTTGGACTGAATGCGGAAAACAGCAGCCGTAACCGCCTGCAGCTTCGCACGACCGTCTGCAGCGGATGCGATGCGATGTAACGAATGGCTAGGGGGGCCAGTACTCGGTCGGAAGCCAGACTGGAATCCTGGAACTGCTCGTTCAAGTCCTGAATTCTCTTTTCCACCTCGTTATACTGCGCGACCAAGGCGTTTCGCTGCTCCGCAGGCAAGCGGGCCAGCCTCTCATTCCACAACGAGCCGTTGGGATACAAATCCCAATCGGTATGATCGATCCCGGTCGAGAACGGGTTGTTCGCCTGCCAGAGCAGCGTGCCAGATCCGCTGCTGATGGGAACGAGGCTGCGAAATGTGAAGTAATTCCGGATCGTCCAAGGTAGTATGGTCGCGGTGCTGCCGACGAGCAGCGCTGCGCAAAGGGGCAATCGAGCGCGCCAGGAAACTCCCGCCCGCCACAGCCAGGCCAAGCACACGCACGGGATCCAAACTAACACCGTGGCCCGCGTCAGCGCGGCTAGCCCCAACGCGATGCCGGTGGCCACCCCCCACGCGATGCTCCCACCCGGTTGCATACTGCGAACCGCCAGATACACGGCCGCCGCGCTCCAAAAAAGGAGCATGCACTCCGCATAAAACACCCCGGACAGATAAATGTGCGGCGGATAGAGGGCCAGAAGCGTGCCGGCAACGATCCCGGTCAGTCTTCCAAACAACCGTGCGCCGATTCCGTAAACCAATACGCACGTCAGTCCTCCTATCACGCACTGCCCGAGACGCGCCACGAGTAGGCTCTCACCAAACAACCGGAACACGAGGCTCAAGTAGAACGGCAGCACTGGGTTGGCCCGGTAGCTGTCCGAAATGTATCCATCGCCTTGCGCGAGATGACGGGCGATCTCCGCAAAGGCGCGTTCATCGGGCCAATACAGATCGTTTTTCAGCGTGACGACCCAGAAGGCGCGGGCAACAAACGAAACGACGAAGATGAGGACGCCCGGTGCCATGGGAGAGAGGAGTGGTTTCAGCCGTGTCTGCACGTCTGCAGCCTATAAGAGTGCACATGGCAGCGCAAGAGTGAATCCCCTGCGCGGCAAAATGCATCACACACTCGACGTCATATTGGCGAAAGACCTTGTCGAGATCCTCACGGCAGTGCAGGTCAACCTCGCCACTTGCCATGAATCAGGCCGAAAAGCACCGCCAACACTTGGTTGGCGAAGACGTTCCGCCGCTGCCGTGAAAGGCATGCACCTGAATCCTTTGTCAGATCACAGCCAAATAAAGCGCTTCGTCGCCATCGGCTTGCTTGCCGCCCCTTCCCTCATCAGTTTATGATCTCCGCATGAAACGAGTTCTCTCTCTGGTCTTGTCCGTGGGACTTCTAACGTCCGGCTGCCAACGGGCTGGCGTGCCGTCCTCGACAACCCTCGTCTTTGCTCGCGGCGCGGACTCTCAGAAGCTTGATCCCGCCGATGTGGATGACGGTGAATCGGTCAAGGTGCTGAACAACATCTGTGAGAGCCTGGTTCGGTTCAAAACTGGTACCGCCGACATCGAGCCGTGCCTCGCCCCTAGTGGACGATCAGTCCTGACGGTTTGACGTACACACTCAAACTGCGAGAGCGCGCTCGCTTTCGCGAGAGTACGCCGCTGGGCGCCAATGCCGCCGCGTTCAGCTTCCTTCGCCAGATGGACAAATCACATCCCGCGCATCTGAAGCAAGCCACCTTCGCCTGCTGGTCGCCGATGTATTCCATTGGTGGAATCGTCCAAGGCTTTGGACTCGACACGCTGCAGTTTCATCTCCACGAACCACACGCGCCGTTCTTGGCGAACTTGGCGATTCTCCCCGCGTACCTGATCAGCCTGAAATTCATCGACCATCAGCGGGCTGAGGTGGGCCCACCGAAAATCCAGCGCCTCATCTTCAAGGTCGTTCCCGACTCCGCCACGCGGCTCATCCAACTCCAAACCGACCAAATCCAAGTCATGGACGGCATCGATCCGAACGATTTGCCCGTTATCGAACGCGATCAGTCACCGCGATTGGTCACTGCGCAAGGGCTCAACGTTTGCCATCTCTCATTCAACTGCGAGAAGCCGCCGCTCAACGACAGGAATCTCCGCCGCGCCATCGCCGCCGCGATCAACAAAAAAAGATCTCGTCTCCGCCGTCTACCGTGGCGCCGCCATCGTCGCCCCAAAACCCGCTTCCGCCATTCGTTCCCGGTTACAACGACTCCATTCCCGTCAGCCCACCACTCCAGCACTCCACTACTCCACCACCCCGCCCGTTGCGTTTGGAGGTCATGACCAATCCGCGCCCATATTTACCCAACCCGATTCGCGCGGCGGAACTCATCAAGGCTGACTTGGCCAAGGTGGGTATTCCAGTAGAAATCATCCCGAACGAATGGGGGTCGCACCTCATCCGTGCCAGCCACGGGGAACACGAGATGGCGTTGCTGGGCTGGGTCGGCGACAACGGCGATGCGGATAATTTTCTCTACGTGCTGCTCGACAAAGACACCGCCACGCTCGGCTCGGCGTTGAACACTTGCTTCTGGAAGAATGACGCCTACCACGGCCTGATGATGGCGGCGCGCCGCGAACTCGATCCGCAGAAACGCGCGACGATTTATCGCAAGGCGCAGGAAATCATTTTCGAGGAAGCGCCGATGGTGCCGCTGGCACACGCCAAAGCTCTCGCGGCTTGTCGAACCAACGTGGAGGGGCCGCAGTGTGAGATCAATGGCGACATCCTGTTTCACAACGTAACGCTACGCTAGCGCAGGACGCGAAAGACAGAGAATCTCCCCGCCGCCAGTTCGAGCTTAAAGTGCTTCAGTTGCTCAGGATGTTCCTGAAAGAGGACAGCAGCGCAAGTTGGAGGCAGATTGCCGAGTTTGTCAGCCTTGTAACGGCGCGACTCTTCTGCGTCCAGCAGGAAACTGATGTCGTAAACGAAGTAATCTGCTCCGTACCGTTGCGCGAACTCATAGAATTGATCTTCGCTCCTGTAAATCGAATCCAGAAACTGATGGTATCGGTCTCGGACGTCATGGTTTTCGAATTTCGGATGGAGGATGATCGGTCGTCCCGTGTGCGCCCAAAACACAGGCGATTCCGTGATGGTGGCCAGAATCACTGCATTGGTGGGCGTGTGCTCATTCAACCAGCGCACGACCGGCACATATTCGCTCGGCTGCGGTTGGATGCGCTCCAGCGGCTTGAAGTCGAGCATTGTCAACTGCACGACCGCTGCCGGCACGACAACCAACTTCCACCAAATCCGCCGTTGCGTCAGTACGCCCGCAGCCAGCACCGCTGCAGCGAATCCAAGAAACGTAAAGTACCGCACTACCATCCACGCCAGCGGAAACAGCAGGAGGGTGAAGAGAACGAAGATTCTCGTGGCGATCTCCGTTTCGCGCCGCACAAGCCACATCGCCAGCAGGGACAACGGCAGGCAGAGCCTTAAGCTGTGCCAGAATTCCTTCCCATCCGCGGTGTTGAACGCGCTTTCCCACAAGAGCCGCGCTTCCCACGGCAGCGCCGAGGGATTGACGGGTTTCACTCCCAGAAAGCGCAGCTTGTAGAGGAAGAGCGCATACACATGCCCGTACTCGCCGTAGGATTTCTGAAGGAGCCCGCCAAGCAGCAGGAAAACCGCCAGCGAACCCACGAAGACCTTGATCGCTTTCCTGCGCCCACCATTGATCCACACCGCCAATGACAACGCGTAGAGCGCGCCCATCGTCGGCGAAATGTAAAACTGCTTTGCACGCAGCACAGGCATCAGCAGTGCGCCGGCTGTCATCACTGCAACAAGCCACGGCCGTCGTGGCGTCTTGCCTTTTCCCAAATAAACCAGCACGACCGCCGCCATCACGACAATCATCACAAACTGTGTCAGATGCCAACTCGCAAGCGCGGCCAGCCAAAAGAGGGCGGCGAGAATTTGTGGTAGGGCGCGATCCCGCCACGGCGGGAGCGCGCCGAGGTTGAAAACGGCCCGGCGTTCCGTCACTACCGCAGCGGCTTGCAGAGAGCGCACGGTAAAGAACAGCGCAAACAGGATCAACGGGATCGTAAAATCCTCCCGCAGAAACAGGTTCTTTACCGTCCGGCCGTAGCTCGGATAAAGGGTCGCGTACAAGACGGTTGCCATCAGGCCCGCCCAATCACTTCGCCACAGCGCGCGCGCCAGGAAAAACACGCCGAATAGCGAAAGACTCGAGACGATGCAGTCGTACCACACTACGAACACATGAAATGGCGTCGATGGCTGAAGCCAGCGGTACAGCACGCCGACCGGCACCTCCATTGCCACGGTGAACTCCGCCCGGTCGTCAATCGAGTCCGGATACTGCACGTCGCGGTCATGTGCCAGTTGCCCCCAGTCGCGCACCGGGTGCGTGGCAAAGAACTTGGCGAACCGGTAATGAAACGCAAACTCGCTCCAGAACTGTCCGACCTCATTCCCCGAGTCCCAAGTCGGATTTGCGAAGATCTTCGACGTCTTGAACTGAACGTGAAAAACAAAAAGAAGACAGACAATCGTCAGGAACAGGGTTGCTCGGGCGCGTGGACTCATCAGCCGCGCAGCATACCCGAGAATGTCCAGTGCGTCACGCTCCGCCGCGTTCCGTCATCCTTCCTGACAGGTTAACGATTGAGATCGGTATCCGAACCAGCCTCGAAGCACGGGGGAAACTGTCTTGGCATCGAGTGGCTTTTTGTTAGAGTGGGATCCATGAAACCCGGCCGGCTTCTCATCGGAGTGGGCTTGCTCGGCATCGTCTTCACGATTGCCGTTTGGCTGATGGTGCGCGGCAGTGAGTTCCCACGAACGAATGCCAAGCCTCCGCCGACGTCTCTTATGTCCAAGCGAACTGCGCGGAGGTCTCCGCCGGCAATTCCGGAGGAAACCGAAGAAGCTGTGCCGGGTATGCCAGCAGAAAAGAATGGTCAACTTCTGCTGGACATGCTTGCAGGAGTCACCCCCATCCGCAGACCTTCAGCCGCCGCGATCGAACTCTACCTGCAGCAGCACGGTCGGAGTGCCGCCAGCCTTCTCGCGGCCTGGCAGGTGAGCGGCAATCTTGATCATCTGCGAGAAGCGGCGACGCGGTTCGAGAACGATCCGCGTGTGCAGTTCGTAGTGCTGGCGACAGATGCGTTCCCCGACGATCGCAGCAAATGGATCGCCCTATTCAAGCAATCGTCCTTGTACAATCCACTGGCCAATTACTTCGCCGCTCACGAGTACTTTCGTCAGAACCAAACGGACCAAGCCGTCGGCGAAATGGTCGCCGCGTCGAGCAAGCAGGGATTCGAGAATTACATGACAGCCGCCTTCCAAGAGTGCGAGGAATTGTTTCTGGCGACCGGCGCTTCACCGATTGATGCCAAGGCAGAAGGCTTCGCGGCCGTATTCCTAATGCTGCAACCGTACGTGGAAACCATGAGAGATCTCGGCCAGGCGGCAGCCGGTGCCCAGGCTGCTTATGCGGCAGCGGGCGACTCTGCGTCTGCGCAGGATCTTGCCAAATCAGGAGTTGACCTTGGGCGGCAGATGAACCTTGGCGGCGGCGGGCGATTGTTGATCAGTCAGATGACTGGAATCTCCATCGAGGAAATGTTCCTCAAACAGTTGCCTCCCGATGAACCCTTGGATTGGCTGGGCCAGTCGCCTGCTGCTCGCCTCGCCCAACTCCAGCAGCAAAGGGAGCAGATCGAAACCCTCTCGGCGGCGTGTCAATCCGCCTTGCCGCAGCTCGGCGAAGCCGAATTCGGCGAGTACGTCAACCGACTGGTCCAGTTCCGTGAACTGGACGCCATGCAATGGCTGGCCTCGCGCAAGCAGGGCCCGTAGAGGCGTGCGACGCGTCAGGCTTTCGGGCGGTACTTGATGCTGCAACCGATGAACTTTGTTTCCGAGACGGAAATCGCCTTGCCTGAGGCCAACGCGTCCAGAGCGTCGCGCAGGAAAGTCTTTGTGACTTTCTTGGCGTCCGAGTCATCGTCGATCGCCCCGTGGTAAACGAGCTTGCCGTTCTTGTCGAATAGGAACACTTCAGGTGTCCGTGTCGCCCCGAAGGCACGGGCCACATCAGAGGTGGCATCGACGACATAGGGGAATTGATAGCCCTTCTCTTTGGCGTGTTGCTGCATGACCTCAAACGAGTCCTCCTTAAACGCGGTAGGATCGTTGGAGTTGATCGTGATCGCGCCTACGCCCTGTTTCAGGCAGGCGTTGCCGATTTCGACCATGCGGCTTTCCCATGCTTTGGCGAACGGACAATGGTTGCAGGAGAAAACAACCAGCGTGCCATTCTTGCCCGCCACATCGGCGATCGACACATCTTTGCCGCCGACGTTCTTCATCTTCACGTCGGTCATCGGCGCCTTGTCGCCGAGTTTAAGGCCGTCGGCATTCGCGGAGGGGGCTGTCAAAACGAGACTTGCAACAAAACCTGCCGCAATCAATCGGTTCATCTTCATCTGAGTTCCTTCGGTTTGATCGACCCTGATGACAGACCACGATCGTCGATCATTCGTTCAAAACTTCAAGCACTTTCTGTTCGAATTCCGTGTAGCTCGCCCCTCCCTCCCGGAAATGCTTCAATTTGCCGCTACCGTCGTAGATAAACGTCGCGGGCAACGCGCCGCTCCAGCGCGGATCGACCCCGTTGATGAACTCCTGATCCTTCTCCGCCTTGAGGTACGATGGGAAATCGACTCCCTG
>JBEKFI010000110.1:0-10994 GCA_050013395.1 Verrucomicrobiia bacterium
AGTCTGCTCCAGAACTCGAAGCATTCGCCGTTTCTGCAGGAGATTATAGCTTCGGTAGCGGTTCTGTTGTGCCATCTGCGGCCATTTTGTATAGGGAAAACTGAAGAGCGGATAGGCCGCAATTTGATCCACGCCTATCTCGATCAGCGTCCTGGCTGCCTGTCTGAGTTCGTCGCGGGTTTGATCGGGTAGTGCAAAGATGAGATCCACATTGACGCATTTGAAGCCTTTGCCGACGGCGCGCTCGATGGCAACCCTCGCCTCAGCAGCCGTGTACGGCCGGCAGAGCGTGCGCAGATGGCGATCCTGGAGCGCCTCGACGCCAATGCTCAAATGCTCCACGCCCATGGCCGCGATGCTATTCAGGTTTGCAGCGTTCAGGTCGTTTGGGTGGCTTTCCATGTGGATACTGCACTGCATGTTGAACCTGTGATAGATGTGTTTCAGAATCCTGGCCAGTCCGGTCTGGAGCATCATCGTGGGTGTGCCGCCGCCGATGTAGAAAGAAGTGACGGGTCGGCTTCCGACGATCTCGGCATACCGATCGATTTCTCGAACGACAGCTTCCGTGTATCGTGCCGCCACGGCCGGGTGATAAAGCTCCTTATTGTAAGGACAGTAGGGACAGATTTGGCGGCAGAAGGGGATGTGGAGGTATAATCCGAGACTATCGATGTCCTGAAAGCGTGGCACGAGAGAGAAAGTCCCGCTTCTCAGGGCAAGTTTCTTTTCGTTGAACAGCAATCCGTTTGTTCGACTACGAAGCCAACCTCTAGACCGCATCGATGCACCTCAGCTCGATCCGCCGCAATGCCTTTGCTTAGTGTCAGTCTGGCAGATGTCAGCCACACCCGCCCGAGATGTTTGCCAACGGTGTTCAGAACCCGCCGCCCAACGAGAAGTCCTCATCGAACCACTCCTTTCCGCCGCAACATCATCACGTTGGCCGTTAGAAACCCGGCGCCCACGACGATGAAAGCCACCCCGCGCGCGAGAAAACTCAAGTCGCTGTCAAAGAATCGCGCAATAATCAACGCAGACAACGCGAACAGACCTAGGTTCACGTTCTCCAACCGGTTTGCTCGGACGCCAGCCACCAACAGCCCCAGGCCGAGCGCAAAAAGGTACACGTTGAACAACGCACGTCCGACCAGTTCGTTTCCACCTGCCGCCGCGAAAACGTACCCGACCACAGCGCACAACGGCGCGAGTCCGACCATCACCCGATCAAGATTGTTCCAACTTGCGGCGCGCGCTTCACGCCCCGCCATACACACGGCGGCAATCGGCAGGAGCGCCGTGATCAAATTCCCTACGACCAAAACCGAGCCGGGCGCCCAAACCTCGCGCCAACCATGATACTGAATCTCTCTCCACGGCGGGCCGAATGTCAGGATGAGCGCCACCACTCCCAGACCGATTGCGCCCACTGATTGCCAAGGCGACTGCCATCCCGTCGTCGCCTCTTTGAACCAGCGCACACCCGCCAGGTACATGAACGCCAGCAAACCCGTGTACATCCCGATCCAGGCACCTCTCATCGTCCCTTCAAGCGCGAACGCAGTCCCCACGCACAGACACAACGCCAGCACCCAGCCAGTTAGTGCAGAACCCCACTGATACCGTTGCCCGCGCCACAGCCGTGCCATGTGTGGCATTGCCAAGGCCAGCAGCCCCCAGTACCACAACGGCGTTCCCGCCGGATACGAGTCTGCAGTGCATCCCGCCCACGCGGTCGCTCCGACGAAATACAAACACGCCGCCACATTTGACCGCATCAGATACACGATCGGCAATCCCAACAGCATCCACGTCAGAAAAAACCGCGCCGTGTCTCCGTGGATCTGGTAAATTTGCGCCACGAGCGAGAGCGTTGACCCGATTGTGAGCGCCCAATACGTTGCCGCCCCTTCACGCCAAGGCTCTCTCTCCCGCCTTCGCAGCAGCACCCACCCGGCCAGGGCAATCGCAGTGAGTAGCGGAATGAACGCCAGCACCGTCCGTGTCCCACGGCTCAGATCATCCCAGTTGTGCGCGACCAACAGAATTACGCCCGCACCGATCAACGCGGCCCCGAGGACCCCGAGGATCAGGATCGCCCATTTTTTCTCGCCGCTTTCTCCCGGTTCACCGAAATGCCGCCGCAGTCGCTCGGTGACCTCCGAAGGTAAGACACCTTCACTCACCAATATCGGGAACTGCTCGTACAGCCACGCCACGTGCTTTCGATCTTTCATGACTTTATCCTCCCGCGAACGCCGGCTTCTGCCGGCATTTGTAAATCGCGCTCCCTTCCGCAGCAATACTTTTTGACGGGTTTCGGCCAATGATCTGTTCGCGCTTGTTGTCGCGGCGATAGGTCAACCCGAGTTTCACCCCGAACAATGCCGGCATCCAGCCAACAGTGAGAAGTCCGCAGCAACTCGCCTCGTGTGCCAGCCGCTACCGTCGTCAGGGGCAACACGCTGAACCGCAGCATCGCCCGTTTCGGTACACGGGGTCGTTCCCGTGTCACGCGGACGTTTTCACCGGACGGAAGTATCAGCAGGACTTTCATAAACTGCCTCGGTTTCATAGGTCCGAACACCTCAAGCGACGGTAGGCACGCGCGGCGTGGCCTGCAGGTCATTTCAGGTAACCCGTCAATCGTTTGACCAGAAGCTTGTCGCAGTCTTCCCTCGAAGTCGGCTTGACATTCTGGTAATCGGGTTGATGCGAATTCTGCATATCCACGATCACCCACTCGCCTTTCCGGTCGCACACGACGAAATGCACAATTCCTTGCTCCCAGTGTTTGGGGTTAAAGACATAGTCCGCATACAGAACGTAGTCCGCATCCGCCGGATTCTTCTTTGCATAATCCCGGAACTCACGCGCCATGTCCCATAATGCTTTCAGCTCATTGGGATCATCATGAGTAGCCTTGAGCAATACGGATTGCTTTGCCGGCACTGCCTTGCACAGTCCCGCATCGGTGATCATCTTCGCAAGGTCGGCGGCACTCGCAGCATCTGCCGCATTTCCACCAATCCGAACCGGAAAAACCACCAAGGTCACATTGGGCATCGCTTTCTTCATTTCCTTTTGGCGTTCGGGGAGAGGCGTCCTTTCGTTTTCGGGGGGCGTTCCGCTCCGCTCGTCCATAAGCGCCGCCATCTTGCCGGGCTTGGCGGCCTTGGCGGTTTCCTCATTGAGGCTCAACTGCGGACTCAACCGCTCGACGAGAAGGACAGACAAGGTCATTGGCTCTATGGATTCCAGACGCTTGACCGCTGCATCCTGCGGCGTCTGGCGGTCGATCCAGACCACCGCACCGGTCTTATCGACGACAACCCCACGCAGCTCGTCCAAGCCTGTTTGACGATTGCCATTGTATTCGGCGTACAACGCATACTCTGTTGTGATTGGGTTCTTCCTGATAAACTCACCGAGAGAAACGGCCAGACGTTCCATGTCGGTCTTATCTTCAGAGTTGAATGCAGCTTTCCCCAGTTCGATATTCTTCAAGCCTTGCCGCTCGAGCAGCCATCCGACAACTTCCGTGACGCGATCGAACGGCCTGCCGGCGACTCGTATCGGGAGAATAGTGAGTGACGCTTCCGGCCCTTTGGATTTCATCAGCTCCAGTCTCGTTTGCTGTTCTGGCGAGACGCTTGGTTTCTGCGGAGCTTCTTGTGCAGACGTCCACCCTGAGGTAAAAAGGACGCTGAGAAGCACTCCGAAAACTCCTGTCTTCCACGCGCTCCATACCGCTTGTTTTATGTTTTTGTTTCCAACCCTGTTTTTCATAACTTGCTCCTTTCTTGTTTCGTGTTTTGTTATCGAATCCTATTTTTCACGACTTGCTCCTGCTGTGAAGCTGCCTGACCGCGCGGCTCACCGGCAGGCGAGGCCGCAAGCTTGGGCGAGCAATCGGGTTGTCGTTGATAGGACAAAGACATGGCGCACTCAAGAACCGGCTCGAAGTTCCCGCCTGTGCAGCCAATTCAGTAGAAACAGAACACCGATGAGAAACAGCGGGCCGGATATCACCAGGCAAACAGACCAAGGAAACCTCCCCCAAGACCAAACCAGATACAGCACGCCAAGCGCGGGGAACACGATTCCGCCAACCCATTCCCAGCGCCACGACATGGCGAGTACGATGAGAATGATTCCCGTTGGTATCAGATGCATCAGCAGAGCCAGGATTGTTTTCCAGAACCCAAAGCCCTCACCAAACACATCGAGGGCAAAGATGCTGATGAAGGCGGTGAACAGAATCCCGAGAATCCTCGGTGCCCAGAACAAGAGTCGTTTCATAGGTTGTTTCATGATGCTTACCTCCTACTGATTATGGTGTTGTTGGTTTGGTAGCATTCCTTTCCTTATCTCTTAGTGTCAGCACTGCACTGCATTGCGGCGCTGCGGCCAGAGCAGGATTGCCGTGCAGGCGAGCGTGAATGCCAGCAGGAAGGTGTCGATTTCGCAGAGTCTCGTTTGCCACTCGGGTGGGTGACGCATGATCGGGATGGCAATCGCAGCTACAGCCGCCGCCAGCATTGCCGCACTTGGAAGTCGTTGTGATGTTTTCATTTTTTGTCTCCGTGTCGGCCTTACGCCTGTCTTATGCCAAGTTCTGAGACTGGACGGTTGTGCTTGGTAATGCAACACTTCTGGAGTTGGTCGTCTTAGGAGAATACTATTGCATAGACAATTTCTGTATAACTGATGTACAGTGAACGCATGAGCATGAGTAAGAATCTATCGGATGCCGACCGAGGTTTTTTCCAACTTGTGGCAAAGGCGGTGGCGTGTAATCCGTTCGAGGATCGGTATCTGGATCTGCTGACCCAAATCGCCGGTGACCCGAAGGCGTCTGGCGCGGAACAGGACAAGCTGGTTGCCGAACGTGTGAAAGAGTGCGTGCAGAAGTTGGAGGCCGACAACGCGGCGAGCGTGAAACAATATGCAGACGCCGACCGTGAAGTGTTACACGACGCTTTGTTGTTCGACGTGTTTCACCGGTTTTATCCAGCGTTCGACCAGCTCATTGCCGACCAGATCGCAGCGGATGACAAATTGGTGCCCGTGCCGTTCGCGGAAGAAGTGTTGCGGCTGCTGGCGCGGCGTGGGTTCAACGCCGAAGAGGCGCGGCGGTACTTCGCCATTATCTACCAAATCCGTCGGGCGTACTTTTTCATCGATCGCGGCTTGGTCGGACGCAGCGATTGCATGAAGGAATTGCGGCGACGGCTGTGGAACAACGTGTTCACGCACGACATCCGTCTTTACGAACGCCATCTATGGAACCGCATGGAAGATTTCTCCACGTTGCTGCTTGGCGAGACGGGCACGGGCAAGGGGACGGCAGCGGCGGCCATTGGCCGGTCGGGATTCATTCCGTTCGACGAAAAGAAAGGTTGTTTTGCGGAGAGTTTCACGCGGAGTTTCGTCGCGCTGAATCTCTCGCAATTTCCGGAGGCGCTCATTGAGTCGGAGTTGTTCGGTCAC
The DNA here is from genome assembly GCA_050013395.1 of Verrucomicrobiia bacterium. Classification (GTDB taxonomy): domain Bacteria; phylum Verrucomicrobiota; class Verrucomicrobiia; order Palsa-1439; family Palsa-1439; genus JBEKZD01. The sequence continues at coordinate 5,494 of JBEKFI010000110.1, forward strand.
AAGAAGGGCGCGTTCACGGGCGCGGTCGAGGTGCACGAAGGCGTGTTTGCCCGATGCAGTGCGCACGGCGCGATTTTTCTCGACGAAATCGGTGAGGTAAGCGTGCCGGTGCAGATCAAATTGTTACAGGTCTTGCAGGAACGGACGTTTTCGCCGGTCGGCAGCCACGAGCGGTTGCGGTTCCGGGGCCGTGTGATCGCCGCAACAAATCGTCCGCTGGAAAAACTGCGCAGCGGTGGGCAGATCCGCGACGATTTCTTTTATCGGCTCTGCTCGGACGTGCTCACCGTCCCGCCGTTGCGGCAGCGGATTCAGGAAGACCCACGAGAACTGGACGACCTCATCGTGTTGATTGTCACGCGGCTCACCGGCGAATCTTCCGAGGAAATGGTTCGGGCAGTACGTAAATCAATCGATTCATCGCTGGGGAACAACTACGCGTGGCCGGGCAACGTTCGCGAGTTGGAGCAGGCCGTGCGCCGCATCTTGCTCACGCGCCATTACGAGGGCGACCGCAAAGCCATCGCGCCTGATTTGCGCGCGCGGTTGCAGGCGGGAATTGAGGACGGCTTGCTCGACGCCGATGCATTGCTGGCGGGCTACTGTGCGTTGCTTCACGAGCGACACGGTACCTACGAAGAAGTCGCCCGCCGCACGAACCTCGACCGCCGCACCGTGAAAGCGTACATCGACAAACACAAGCCATCGTGAAGTACGCGGCTGCTTACAGAATGGGAATTCCCCGGCGGAAAAGTCGCCAGCGGCGAGCAATTCAACGCGGCTTACATCATAGAAGCGCATTCCTATCAGTAGTACAATTACCTACTTGAGGTGATAGTCATGACAGGCACACAACCCTCGCATCTGCTGGTGGTGATAGTACTGCTCCTTGTAAGAGCATTGGTGCCTTTGGCAATTCTGGCGCACTTGTCGTGGCTTAGTTTACGTGTTGTGTTTGTCTTAGGCCATCTTTTGGATCGGGCAAGCTTGTCGCTCGTGTATAAGCGCTCAGTGTATACGCGAGCATTTCTCCCCGATCTACTGGAGGCCATGAAAAGGGAATCTCAAAAGGGCCTTCGCATAATCGACACCGCCTTCATTGTCCTAAGCATCGTGGTTTTACCGAGTCGCTTGATAAACCCAGTTCTTTCAGCTGTCAGGATGGGCGACACTTTGGAGAAGTCAGCCGATTCCCTCGCCGTGGTTCTGCCGGCCGTAGTTCCGGTTGCTGGTCTCTTAGCGCTGTCTTACATATGCTCCCTACGCAACGCTAACATACGCTGTTATATTCTCCGCGTTAGGCACTCCGTATCTGGTGTTTCGCGGGTTGAGATTTGCGCTTGTGACGGCGCTTGGGCTCATATTCAGTATGCTGGCGGCACACTACCTTGATAGCTTCATAAGAGATGTTATGAGAATCGGCCCCGCGGCGTTCGGGGCGTGTATATTCCTAAGTGCCTTCGCAATTCGGATGTTTTTTAGCTTGGCCAACAATCTCGCTGCCGAAGGTGTGATTCGATGCACGAGTTGCGGAGCGGGTAGTTCAGAAGTTGCGAGGTATTGTTGGCAGTGTGGAAAAACGTTGTCGGTTCACGAAATTAGCAGTGACGACTGGCGGGCGGGGAATGCGCGCGAGCACGGCTGACGGTCGCATCTTTTCTTTCTGTCAATTCTTCTCCAATCGCACGGCCACGGCATCGCGGCGATAACGGACCCTGCGGTCGGCGGTGGGCGTGAAGGAGAAGCCTGCTGCCGAAACTCGGCACGCAGCGATTTCCGTCACCGACGTTGCGGAGCGGCTCCTTCACGATTCACGAGTTGACGCTGAGCAAGGCCCGCGTCCGCCGCTGCGAGCGGAGAGCGTGACGCAGGTTAACACTCGACTTCGGCGGTATGAATTGTTATCCTTTCTCTGGTGTCGTGGACCAATGGTAATCTTGAGCGCCCTTGGTGCAAAACTTGTAGTCTGCGGTCCGCTCCTCGTCACGTAATCTTTCTTTTGAACCGCAGGGCGCAGAGAGAGCAGGACGCCACCTATGACGGCAACTCGCCCAGCACTGTAGCCGCGAATCGTATTCGCGGCCCTACCGCTCAGACCAACCAACTGCTGCCGCGAAAAAGTTTCGCGGCTACAACGACTCAGGCGAGGGTCTTATGGAATCTTTTTACGGCCAGCCAGAGGGTGGCGGCGCCCAGGATGGCCAGAGCAACCATTTGCGGCCAGAGGATCGCCGGGCCGAGGCCTTTGAGGAAGATGCCGCGCAGGATGATCAGGAAATAGCGCAGGGGATCGAGGAAGGTGAGCCATTGGATGACACGCGGCATGTTGGCGATGGGGAAGACGAATCCGGAGAATAGTATCGCCGGGAAAATGTAGAAGAACGTGGTTATCATGGCTTGTTGCTGGGTGCGGCTGACGGTCGAGATCAGCAGGCCGACCCCGAGCGTGGACATCAGGTACAGGCCGGTGGAGAAGAGCAGCCACAGCAGGTTGCCGCGGATTGGCACATCGAACCAGAAGACGCCGGCGGTGGTGATGAGAATGACATCCACGAAGGCGACCAGCGCGAAAGGCAAGGTCTTGCCGAGGATGAATTCGACGGGCGTGATCGGGGTGACCATGACCTGTTCCATCGTGCCGATCTCTTTCTCGCGGACGACCGCCATGCTGGTGAGCAACAGGGTGATGATCAGGATGATGTTGGCAATGATGCCCGGGACATAGAAGTTGCGGCTCTCGAGGTTCTCGTTGAACCAGGCGCGAGTGGCCAGTTCGACCCGCGCCTGCGGGCGGTTCGGGCCAAGAAGACGCGCGGCGTGCGTCGCCAGGATTTGTTGGGAGTATTGACGGGCGATTTTTGTGCTGTAGTTGAGGATGATCCCTGCTGTGTTGGAGTCGGTGCCGTCCAGCAGGATCTGCAGCTCAGCGGTGCGACCGGCGTCGAGGTGTCCGCCGAAGTCCTTGTTCATCCGCAGAATGGTTTGCACGTCGCTGCGGTCGAGCAATTCTTGGGCGCGCCGGTCATCGCTGACGTAGGCGGCGACTTCAAAGTAACCCGAACTGACGAACCGGCTGATCAGTTCGCGGCTGCGGACGCTGTTGTCGAGGTCGTAGATCGCGGTGCGGATGCGGCGGACGTCGGTGGTGGCCGCGTAGCCGAACACGATGGTTTGGATGAGCGGCGCGACGAACAGCACCGATTTCATCCGCGGATCACGGAAGAGCTCGATGAACTCCTTGATCAACATGTGTTTGATGCGCTCAAACATGGCTACACCAGTTTCTTCTTAGACTTCAGGTTGGCCAGGACCACCATCAGCACGCCAAAAACCGTGAGGAACACGGCATCAACCATCATTACTTTCAGGCCGACGCCTTTGAGGTAGATGCCCCGCAGCAGGGCGATGAAGTAGCGGGCCGGGATGATGTGCGTGATCACCTGGATTGGTTTGGGCATGTTGGCGATGGCGTAGATGAAGCCCGACAGCAGAAACGTCGGCAGGAAGGTGATGAGCATGGCGAGTTGATTGGCCATCAGTTGATTCTTTGCGACCACGCTGATGAACACACCCAACGACAGGACCCCCAGCAGGAAGATCGCCGACATGCCGAACAGCAGCGGGATGCTGCCGCGCAGCGGGACGTGAAACAGAAACTCGCCCATCAGCACCGCCAGCGTCACGTTGAACATGCCGATGACGAAATACGGCAGCAGCTTGCCGAAGATCAGTTCGGGGCCCTTGATCGGGGTGGAGATCAGTTGTTCCATCGTGCCGCGTTCCCACTCGCGGGCGACCGTCAGGGAGGTCAGCAGCGCGGTGATGACCATCATGATGATGGCGATCAGGCCGGGCACGATGAAGTTCTTCGATTCCATGTCGGTATTGAACCACACCCGCGGGCGGACATCCAACGGCGGGGCCAGTCCTGACGCGCCGAGTCGCCGGGCCACGCGGAGCGTGACATCCTGCGAATAGGTCTGCGCCACCGCATCGGCGTAACCGGCGGCGAGGGTGGCCGTGTTGGCGTCGCTGCCGTCCACAATCAGTTGCGCCGCACCTGTCCGCCCGGCGTCGATCTGCCCGCCAAACCCGCGAGGCACGACCAGCGCCACCAGCGCGTCGCGAGTGTCGATGGCGTGCTCGACTTCGCGGTAGTTCTGCGCGTACGCAAACAGGCCGAAATACCGTGATCCCAGAAACCGGCTAATCAACTCGCGGCTGACCGGGGTTTCGTCCTGGTCCCAGATGACCAGCGGCACATGATCCACGTCGAGCGTCAGGGCGTAGCCGAACATCACGAGCAGCAGCATCGGGATGGCAATCGCCAGCCCGAGACTCCGCGGATCGCGCAGGATATGGATGAACTCCTTGCGCGCGATGGCCCAGAGCCGGCGCAGGTTCATCCGCGGACCTCCTCCGTCCCCAGCTTACTGCTGTTCGTGTGACACAAACGTGTAGCGGCGCTTCTGTGAAGCGCCGTGGCCAGCCAATCGCAAAGCCCCGATCTGCGCTTCGCAGAAGCGCAGCTACAACGACTGCGGGTGCGAGCACGCGTCATCGCCGCACCTCCGCCTGCGGTTGCCCGGCGCGGTCGCGGGCTTCGATGAGGGAGACGAACACGTCCTCCAGTGACGGGACGATTTTCTCCACGCGCTCGACCGCGTGTCCCCGCGACCCAAGCACGCCGCGAATCGGCTCGATGACTGACTCCGCCTCGGCCGCCACCACGTGCAATCCTTTGCCGAACAGCGCGACTTCCTTCACGCCCGGGACGCTCTCAATCTCGCTCATTGCATCCTGCGGCCGGTCGCAGAGCACATTGAGGACATCTTCCTGCATGAATTTCGTCTTCAATTCCTCCGGGCTGCCGATGGCGACGAGTTCGCCGCGATAAATCAACGCGATGCGATCGCAGTACTCGGCCTCGTCCATGTAATGGGTGGTGACAAACACCGTCACACCCTTGCCGGCGAGTTCGTAAATCAGGTCCCAGAACTGCCGGCGACTGATCGGGTCAACACCCGAGGTCGGTTCATCGAGAAAAATGATCGGCGGCTCGTGCACAATCGCGCAGCCCAGCGCCAGGCGCTGTTTCCAGCCACCCGACAGAATGCCCGTGCGCGAGTGGCGGTGCTCCTTCAAGCCAGCCATCGCGATGACCCATTCCTTCCGCTCCTGTTTTTTTTCCGGCGCGATGCGATAGATGCCGCTGTAGAAATCGATGTTCTCCTCGACAGTCAGGTCTTCGTAGAGGGAAAACTTCTGGCTCATGTAGCCGATGTTGGCCTTGATCTTTTCCGGCTCGGAGCGCACATCGAAGCCCGCGACCGTTCCCGTGCCGCTGCTGGGCTTAAGAATCCCGCACAGCATGCGGATCGTCGTGGACTTGCCGGCGCCGTTCGGGCCGAGGAATCCGAAAATCTCACCCTTTGTGACTTCGAAGCTGATGCGATTGACGGCGATGAAACCGTCGAACCGTTTCTCCAAATCCCGCACCG
>JBEKFI010000111.1:0-10927 GCA_050013395.1 Verrucomicrobiia bacterium
CAGCGTCGCGGCCACCAGTGCCGCGCGTACTCCGTGACCCATCACGTCGCAGATGAACACTCCCGCTTCCGTATCGGACAACGGCAACACGTCAAAGAAATCGCCGCCGATGTCGCCCGAGGGCAGATAGCGGTGGCAGAAACGCAGCGCACTCTGCTCAGAGCCGACGTCTCTGGGAAAGCTTGGGTATTTCTGGGGCAGGAACGCGAGTTGAAGCTCCCGCGCCATCCTCAGATCGGATTGCATCTGTTCGTTCTTTTCGAGCAATTCCGATGTGCGGGCGGCGACACGCTGCTCCAGCTCCTCGTTCAGCTTTCGCAACGCCTCGACAGCGCGCTGACGCTCGGTCGCTCGCTGTTCCAGCGCGACCGCCATCTCGTCAAACGCGCGTCCCAGTTCCCCCAATTCCCCCTGCTCTTCCGACAGATTCGTGCGGGCGCCGAGGTCGCCCTTGGTCACGCGTCGGGTGGCACCGACCAACACCCTCACCCAGCGTAGAATGAAGAAATTACCCACTACCCACGCCGCCGCCAACGCCAGCACCGCCACCAGAGCCAACAAGGTGAGATTGCGAATGATAATGCGGTTCACTTCGTCGTAGGCAAGCTTCTCAGGGAGACCAACGGCCACATGGACGTCGGTGGCGCGCGATCGACCCAAACGCATGAAGCCATACAGACGCTGCGCACCATCAAGCCCCTCCAACTGCGCCGTACCGACGTGTCGATCGAGAATCGCTTTAATCAACGGCGCTTCAGGGAGTCTTTGTCCCACCCATTTCTCGGGTTCCGGATAGCCAACGAGAACCGTGCCATTACGATCAATTGCGATCAAGCTGGCGCCGCGTGGCAAATTCGCTCTCCTAGCCAGGTTGTTCAGCCAACCGAGATCAATGGCCGCAAACACAACTCCTTGCAGCTTCCCCTCATCGTCGAGAACCGGATACCCGAAATTGACGCTGGGCTTGTGCGTGATCCGTCCAATCTGGTAATCGCCCACTGCAAAGTCGCGGGTCTCAAGAGCGCGCTGGATGTAGGGGCGGTCGGCGACATTCACAACATTGCTCAAGGCGATCGCGCTGCCGTACACCGTCCCGTCGGCACGCACCGCGCCAATGTTGGCGTAGGCGGGGTATTGTTTGCGCAATTCGGCAAAGCGCTTGTTGCACGCCGCCGAATCGAATTTGCGCACCTCGGGGACTTGCGACAGCATCATGAGGAACTGGCGCGTGCTGGTGACGAGTTGTTCCTGCTCGACTCCGGCCAGCCGCGCCAATCGAAGCGCGTTATCCTGCATCATCGCCGCTGAATAACGGCGTTGCTCCAGTCCACTGCGTAAGACCAGACCCAACGACGGCAGTCCCGCGAGAAAGACGAGCAGAAGCAGGCGCGAACGCAGGCTTGTCAGAATCGGACGGTTCATCGCGAACAAATTACCACGTGCCGCCGTGTGAGGGCAAGCGCACGAGTGGATCGGCGGCAGCCTGTTTCGACTGCGATGCAACCGCTGCGATGCAACCGCAGTTGCCTACGCCACAGCCTTGAGAAATTCTTTATTTGTTTTGAACTTCGACAGGCCCGTCAGCAGTTTTTGGATTGCATCGACAGGCTGCATCTCGCTCAACGCGCGGCGCAACCGCGCAATCGCCTCCAAGTCTTTCGGCGTCAGCAGCAGTTCCTCACGACGCGTGCCCGACGCATTGAGATCGACGGCAGGCCAGTACCGTTGCTCGGAGACCTTGCGGTCCAGCACCAGTTCCGAGTTGCCGGTGCCCTTGAACTCCTGAAAGATCAGTTCGTCCATGCGCGAGCCGGTATCAACCAGCGCGGTGGCGATGATCGTCAGCGAACCGCCTTCCTCGGCCTTGCGCGCCGAAGCGAAAATCCGGCGCGGTTGTTCCATCGCGCGCGCATCGAGGCCGCCCGTCATCGTGCGGCCCGTCGAGCCGATGTAGTTGTTGAACGCGCGCGCCAGCCGCGTGATCGAATCGAGCACGATGAATACGTCCTTCCCGAACTCGACCATGCGCTTGGCGCGTTCGATGGCCATCTTCGCCGTGCGGACGTGCTCGTCAATGGTCTGGTCGTTCGTGGACGCGATCACCTCGCCACCCTTGATCGAGCGGCGAAAATCCGTCGTCTCCTCGGGACGCTCGTCCACCAGCAACACAATCACATGGACGTCGGGATGATTGGTGAGGACCGCGTCGGCGATGTGATGCAGCAACGTCGTCTTGCCCGTGCGCGGCGCCGCAACTATCAGTCCGCGCGTGCCCTTGCCGATCGGCGCGATCAAGTCGATCACGCGCGTGGTGTAACGGTCGGGCGCGGTTTCGAGAACGAACAGCTGATTGGGGTTGATGCTGGTGAGGTCGTCATACTTTTTCAGCGACAGCAGCTTCTCGGGCGGCTCGCCGTTGATCGTGTTGATCGCGACCAGTTGCGGGCTGCCCTTCTTCGGAGGCGCGGCACGGCCTTCGATTTCAACTCCCGCCCGCAACTTGAACTTGCGGATCAGGTCGGGCGAAACGTAAATGTCGTTCGGGCTGATCTGGAAGCTGCGTGCGGGATTGCGCAGGAAGCCGAATCCCTTTTCACCGACCTCCAGAACGCCGCGCGCGATCGTCTCGGCGGGTGGTTGTGGTTGTGGTTGAGTTTGTAGTTGCGGCTGCCGTTGTTCGTTTTCGTTCACAGTTCGCTCGTTCACAATGTTCGTTCTCGCCGCGTCGTCCCGTCAACCGGATCGACCGCAATGTCTAGGGCGACCGTGCCCGGCGCCCACGTGTCAAGTTGTTCACCCGGAAAAATCCCTGGAGCCTCGTCCTTCGCTCCTTCACCAATCACTACTCGCCGCAGCACGTAATCGGATCGAAACATCCCGCGGATCGCGTCACAAGCGGCCTGGTCCGCTGCGTCCTTGTCGCCTTTGCCCATCCACGTCGAAGCATTCAGCGTGGCAGCTTCCGTCGCGCGCACCAAATCGAACTCTATGATGCGCTCCAGGTACAGAATCAACTCAGGCTTAAGCCTGGCCACAATGACCGCTTATTCTACCCTCGCTAACGGGCTATTCCGCGCTCGGACTTGCGACAGAAGTCGACGAAGTGCGTGATCTCCTTACTCTGCGGAAGTTCGCCGGACACCTTATCCAAAGCATTGCTGACTGTCAAGCCCGCCCGAAAAACAATTTTGAAGGCCTCGCGCAGCCCCCGCTGGGCTTCTTCGCTGACGCCGTTGCGTTCAAGCCCCACCTTATTGATGCCGCGAGCAACCGCTGGGTTTCCGTCCGCCATCATGTACGGCGGAACATCCTGCACGACTTTCGAACAACCACCGATGATGGCCATCGTCCCAATTCGACAGAATTGATGCACCGCTGCCAGCCCGCCCACGACGGCGTGGTCTTCGACAACCACGTGCCCCGCCAGTGTGCCGCAGTTGCTGAAGATGACATGATTGCCAACCACGCAATCGTGCGCGACGTGCGAATACGCCAGAAAACTGTTGTGCGAGCCGATCCGCGTCACACCGCCATCGCCCGTCGCCGTGTGCACCGTCACATGCTCGCGAAACACGTTGTCGGAGCCGATCTCCAGATAACACGTGCCGCCTGCGTACTTCAAGTCCTGCGTCTTCAGCCCGATGCACGCAAACGGGAAGAACTCGCACCGCGGCCCGATGGTTGTCAGACCGTCGAGAATCACGTGCGAATGCAAGCGGCTCCCCTCGCCCAGCTTCACGTTCGGTCCGACGATGCAGTACGGCCCGATCTCGCTCCCGTCGCCAATCTGCGCGCGCGGGTCAACGATGGCCGTGGGATGGATGACAGTAGCAGACATCTTTCGCTGCACTTCTACACAAACCCGCCCAGCGGGTCAATCCTGCGTGCGATAACCATTTCTGCCATTGACGGCGCACACAGCCAGGCGGTAGCTTGCGCCGCGTCAGCCAAACACAATCAGCCATGCTGCCTGACACAATGCTAAAAGTTTCGAGGAATAAAATTATGACAAATGCAAAATCAACGCTCCGGCTAATCGCGTTCGCGATGCTCCTCTGCCAGGGGAGTCTTCTTAAAGCCGCTGAAAAGGCTGAGGGGAATGGAACTGCGGCGTTTACGGCAAAAGTCACAGGATCAGGACGACCGATGATCCTGATTCCCGGGTTAAGCTGCGGTGGCAACGTCTGGGACGGAACGGTGGATTATTTCAAAGATCGCTACGAGTGCCATGTTGTGACATTGGCGGGTTTTGCAGGTCAGCCGGCGATTGGCGGGCCGTTTTTGGAACAAGTTCGTGACGGCCTGATCAAATACATTCGTGACAAGAAACTTGAGCGACCGGTGATTGTAGGACACAGCCTTGGTGGATTCCTTGCCTTCTGGCTCGGCGCCACTGTGCCGGAGCAGGTTGGGCCGATCATCGCGGTGGACGGCGCGCCCTACTTCCCCGCATTAAATGATGTGAACGCCACGCCGCAATCGGTTCAACCGTTCGCGGAAATGATGCGCACCATGTATAAAATGCAAACGCCCGCGCAGTTTGCCATCGGCAATCGAGGATTTTTTGCAGCGATGATTACCGACCCGAAGGACCTTGAGAAAATTACTGCCTTGAGCACCAAATCGGACCCCAAAGCCGTGGGGCAGGCCTTTTATGAAATGATGACCATCGATCTGCGCGAACAGGTCAAAGCGATCCGAACGCCGGTTCTGCTCATCGGTGCGACTGCGGCGATACCGAATCCCGACCAGAAAAAGACGGCGGAGGAGAATTATCGGCTTCAGGTCGCGAACATCCCCAAGCACAAGGTCGTGTTTGCGCCGAAGGCGCGGCATTTCATTCAACTGGATGAACCGAAGTTTTTTGTTCAGGAAATGGAATCTTTTCTGAAAGAAACGGAAGTGATAAAAGGCAAGTGAGTCCGCGACAGCGGCGCACAACGGTGTTCAGGTAAACGACTTGGCGTCTGTATGGCCATAGGTATTGCAGTAGGAGTGGCATTGGGCGTAGGCATGCACCACGTCGGCGCGGGCATTGCTATCGGGGTAGCAGTAGGTTTCGCCATTGGCCACCCGCTTTGTCACGCCAAAAAATAAGCGAGCCGCTGTAGGCGTGCATCGCCCAAAGGTTCTTATGCGGAAACAATCTAAACCGTAGTTCGCCGAGAAAACATATGAAAACACTTTGGAAAATCACGTGCATGGAAAACGTCTTCCCGGGAATGTGGCAACGGTGGTTTCGGAAATCAGTGCGTCGCCCTTGGATGGGCATCAAAGTGGGGGTACAAGCTCAATGGACGCACTAAAGGGGGCCGAGGGTGGCTTGTCGCGCGTAAGGCAATAAAGGATATGGCGATAGGGGATCTCGTAGTTGTTGCATTGCGTGGTCACAGAATCGGGCGTATTGGCGAGATTACAGGCAAGGCCATCGAAGATAGTCAGTGGGATCCCTTGGTTCCCCCAGGTCCAGATGTTGAAGATGGCGAAATGGGAAGAAGAGTTTTCGTCCGTTGGGACTTAACGATTGGTCCAGATGATCTTGATCTTGTCGTTCAACTCCCAGAAAGACGCACGTTCTCTAACGGAGAACTGAGACCCACTGTCTCCCGAATTTACTCGCGCTCGATCAAGGAAGTTAAAGCCGTAATGAATGATCCAAGAAACTGGGTTGGTCTCATGGGGAGATTTGGGTACGAAAACGCGCTTTCTGACTACATCGCAAGCTATCCACATCGGCTTGAGGATGGTCTTCTCCCTCACCCAAACGCCCGAATCCGCGAGTTGGTTTTCGGCGACCGGTCTAGGCTTGACGTGCTTCTTATTGACCGTGACGGGCATCCCGTCATTGTTGAATGCAAGCAACACTCACCCACGATGGAGAACGTCCGACAACTGAGGCACTACATTAAACGTCTGCGGAGAGAAACTGGCCAGAAAGCGCGGGGCATTCTAGTCCACGGAGGTTCACAGATAATCTCATCTGACGTCCGCCGTATGGCAAGGAAAAGCCCTGTGGTTGAGATTGTATCCTACAGGCTTGAAGTCGACCTTACACCGTCAACGGCAACGTAGAACGGCGAATAAGCGCTTCCACGCGCGCGGCGCGGTCACTTATCCACGATGCTGAACATCACTTCGGCTTCGCTGACGATCTCACCCGCAACCTTGCAGACGCCTTTGGCCTTGGCGATGTTGCTCCGGGCGCGGCCCATCTCGATCTCAATGATGAGCTGGTCGCCGGGACGGACGGGCTTGCGCCATTTGACGTTGTTGGCGCTCATGAAGTACGCCACTTTGCCTTCGTTCTGCCCCTGACGCAGCATGAGGATGCCCGCCACCTGCGCCATCGCTTCCAACTGCAGCACGCCGGGCATGATCGGGTGACCGGGGAAATGTCCCTGAAAGTACGGTTCGTTGATCGTGACGTTCTTCAACCCGACGATCTTCTGTTCGCCCTCGATCCGGAGGATGTGGTCGACCATCAAGAACGGATACCGGTGCGGCATGATGTTCAGCAACCGCGTGATGTCCATCGCTGAGCCGGCGGGCGCGGCGGCGGGTAGCGGTGGCGCGAACGACATGGCGGCAGGCTCTTCCTTCTCCAGCAAATGTGCCAGAGCCTTGGTCAGTTCCGCGTTCAACGCGTGCCCCGGTCGCACGACGACAATGTGCGCCGCCAACGGCCGGCCCAGCAACGTAATGTCGCCGAGGACATCGAGAATCTTATGCCGAACAAATTCGTCACGGAACCGCAACGGCTCGGTAGCCAGGATGCTCTCGTTGCGGATGAGCACCGCGTTCTCCAGGCTGCCGCCTTTGATCAGTCCCTTGTCGATCAGATATTGGATTTCCTCGTAGAACGCGAAGGTTCTGGCAGGTGAAATCTGCGTCTCGAACGTCTCCGGCTCGACAACTAGGCTCAGATACTGCGCGTCCAGCCCCGGCTTGCCGAAATGGATGGTGCAACTGATCCGCAGTTGATCGCTCGGCAACACGACGGCGAACGACTCCCCGACTTCCACGTGCACCACTTCACGCGGCTGGAAGATTTCGCGTTTGCCTTCTTGCGGCTGGATGCCCGCCTGCTTGACCATCTGGACGAACGGTCTCGAGCTGCCGTCGCCGACGGGCGGTTCGTTGCCGTCCAACTCAATGATGACATTGTCGATGCCGTAACCGCTCAGCGTCGCCAGCACATGCTCGACGGTGTGGACGACTGCGCCGTTGTTGCCAATGGTCGTCCAGCGCATCGTGTCGCCGACGTTACGGATGAGCGGCTCGATGACGGGTTTGGTGTCGAGATCGGTGCGCACGAACTTGATCCCGTGATCGACGGGCGCGGGCTTCCAAGTCATGTTGACCTTGCTGCCCGTGTGAACGCCGATGCCCGATAACGAAACGGGACGCTTGATCGTCTGCTGCTGTTTGAGCATGCGCGAGGTTCTAGCATGCAGCTATCGGATAAGCAAGCCCTCGAAGGCGTTCGGGTGCGATTAAAAGTGGCGGTCACCGGCTCAGTCAACCGCCCCTCACCTCAGGGTGAGGGTTGTGGCTGCTGCCTGCGAGATACTTGACCGCCAGAAATAATCGCACCCAGGGTTTTCGGCAAGCTGGCGATTTGCCGCGGCGGCTGTCCATTTACAGACTATCGGGTGATGGATGCCGAGGCGACCGGGACATCTCACAACAACCGCCAAGTCAAGCGTAACGAGCTATGTCACTTCTCCCGCACCCATGATCGCCCGACAATGATACACGCCGCCCGGCGGCACGTTCACCGGCACAAACTGAAACTCCACCTTCTCAAACCACCCTTTGTATTGCCGCCAGTGCAGAAGCGGAATCTCAGTGATATTCGAATACACCCCGTGCGGCGCCATGTATTTCCGCACCCCCGCAAACATCCGCCCCCGCACCACCGGCGGCAACGACGGCGTCGGCAGCCCCGACAGAAAATAGTCCACCTTCATGATCCCGTGCGCCCGCAAAATCGCATCGATGTCACGCACGTCCGCGTGGATGATCTCCACGTTCGCCAGGCCCGAAAACCGTTCCCGCAAAATCCGGACAAAATCCGCGTCCCGCTCAATCGCCAGAAACTTCGTGTGCGGCTTCAGACGCGCAATGACTTCCTCCGTGATCGCCCCCGTCCCCGCACCCAGCTCGACGATCACCTTCGCCTTCTCCCAGTCCACCTCCTTGATCGTCGCCCGGGCCAGCATCTTGCTGGACGGCCACACTGATGCAATCTTCGTCCCGTGCCGCAAAAACTTCCCCAGAAAAAGCAGGTTGCTTTTGATCTGACTGTTCCGGCGACGGTTTTGCTGTCGAGATTGGTGCACACAAATCAGATGACTTGGTCCACGAGCGCAGGTTTCCGAGTCATATTGACCTTGCTGCTGGTGTGAATGCCGATGCCCGAGACGGGACGCTTGATCGTCTGCATGCTGTTTCAGCATGTGGCAGGTTGTACCACAGCGGCGATTGGATACGCAAGCCGCCTCTTTGAATTCGTAGGCTCTTGGCGCGGCTACGCCGTTGCCGGCTGAATTTAACGCGCCTAAACAAAACCAAATCCGACCTTCGCACGTCTGTTCGTAGGAGCGACCGCGTGGAACGTGAACATTCCTGTCGCGACCGGCTTGGGCAAAGCCGAGTCTGCGAGACATGCGAAGCAAAATGCCCCTCCTACGGCTCAATGCGCCGCCGGGGAACCGGTTTTGTCAGGCGCTCTTAAGGTCGGAAGCTAACCCGGATTATTCACGAATCTTTACGCGAGCGAACGGCCCCTCACCTTAACCCTCTCCCCACAAGCGGGGAGAGGAGATTTCCCCTCTCCCTTTCCAAGGGAGAGGGCCTGCCCGCCGAAGCCTCGGCGCAGGCGGGTCAGGGTGAGGGTTCGCGTGGTCACACCCTGTCGCAAATCTGAGCGTCTCGCTCGTGAATAGGTCAGGCTAATGGTCTTGATCTTCCGTTGCCGGACGTTTTACAGTCCGCTGTCGAACGCTCACGGGAGGAAACGCATGGCCATGAAGCTGGGCAAATCACTATTCTCAATTCTGCTGGCGACAACACTCGCGTTGCTGGGTTGCGGCAAGCGTGAAGAGTCCGCCAAAGTTGCCGCATCCGAAATCAAGGTGGCCGCCGTCGCGCCGCTGACCGGCTCGCAAGCCAAGATCGGCACAGACATGGTGCGCGGCACGGAAATCGCCATCGAAGAATGGAATGCGCGCGGTGGCGTGCTGGGCAAGAAAGTCGTTCTCCTCAAGGGCGACGATGAAGCCTCGCCCAAACAAGCGACTTCCGTGGCGCGCGACCTGGTCGACCAGGGCGTCGTGGGAGTAGTCGGCCACTTCAACAGCGGCTGCACGATTCCCGCTTCCACCATTTACAACGACGCCAAGGTTATCTGTATCACGCCGGCTGCGACCAATCCGTTGGTCACTGGTCGCGGGTTTCGCGGCATGTTTCGCGTCTGCGGCCGCGACGATCAACAAGGCAGTGCCGCGGCCAGGTTCGCCATCGACAAACTTCACGTGAAACGCGTTGCCATCCTGCACGACAAGACGACGTACGGACAGGGCCTGGCGGACGAACTTAAGAAAACTTTGAAGGCAAACGGTATTCAGCCCGTGTACTACGCCGGCGTGCCGAAGGAAGAGACCGACTTTCGCGCCGTGGTCACCGCGATCAAGGACACCAATCCCGACCTTTGGTACTTCGGCGGCATCTACGATCAGGGCGGCCCGTTGGTGAATCAGGCGCGACAGGTGGGATTGACCGCGCCGTTGATGAGCGGCGACGGACTCATCGACAAGGAATTCATCCGCACGACCGGAAAGAATGGCGAAGGCGCGTACCTGACGTTCGGGCCCGATCCGAACAAAGTGCCGACGGCCAAAGATTTTATCGCCAAGTATCGCGCCAAATACGGTGAGCCCGGCCCCTACTCCATTTACGGCTACGATGCGATGAACATTCTGCTCACCGCGATCCAGAACACCGGCACGGCCGATTTCAACGCGCTGGCCGATTACATGCACACCCACCCATTCGACACCGCGATGGGCAAACTCGAATTCGACCCAAAAGGCGACATCAAAGGCTCCTATTACGTCATGTGGGTCGTCACCAACGGCCAGTTCGCCGTGGTGGAATAAGAAGCGCGAAGACCGAGTCGGACATGGGATTTCCAAAGTCCAGATCAGCTAAACAGAGAGGAGATGGAAATGAGATAATTGGAGACTGGCAGGACAAGCTCTGACGTTCGCACTGATGTTGACTGTGGCAGCGTGTTCAAAAAGAGGCGAACAAACCAGCGAAAGCAGGCTAAACGACAGGCCCGCTTGCGTCGCCTCCCGCGCCGCCTCGCGCACACACCGGTAAGACGGCAGACAGCACGCGACCTCATGTCCCAATTCCGTCAGCGCCGCCGGCAGACTGCCGACCACGTGTCCCAGTCCGCCTGTCTTGGCAAACGGAGTCATTTCGCTGGCCGCAAACAGTCGTTTCACACCCCCTCCTCTGTTCCGTGATCGCAAGATACATCATTATTATAATAGCAATCCAGTTCGCCTCGGTTAAGGAAAGCGGCGATGATGTAGAGCCGCTTCGCTGTAGCCTGACTTATTCATGAACTTTTGCGCAACGAACTGCCCCTCACCTTGATCCTCTCCCCGCACGCGGGGCGAGGAGATTTCCCATCTCCCTTTCCAAGGGAGAGGGCCTGCCCGCCGAAGCCTCGGCGCAGGCGGGTCAGGGTGAGGGTTCGCGCGGTTACGCTCTGTTACGGATTTGAGCGTCTCGTGAATAATCCGGGGTAGAGGCGCTTCGCGCCGTCGCCAAAGCGCTATGGCGCGTCGGCGACTGCGAAGCGCCGCCTGTCCGCCCATCATGGACGAACTACGGGGACGATTTCCCCTTGGTA
>JBEKFI010000112.1:0-11239 GCA_050013395.1 Verrucomicrobiia bacterium
GATCGTCCGTGATGACGATGACCGGGAGCGCATGTGTCGCTGGCGCGGTCTTTAACTGCTGCAAGATGGTGAAGATAGCGGCATTTGCCAGTTTGGCGTCGATGATCACCAAACCGGGGAGCCTGCGCTCCACGGCGGTCATTGCTTCGGCAAGGACGGTGCAGACCGCGCAGAGGAGTTTCGGATGCTGGAGGGCTGCTGAGATTGGCTTGGCCGATTCAGCGCTTGCGGTGATGGTCATGAGTATTTTGAATCCGCATTCGTTGCGGATTTGCGTCACGATGTTTTGGAGCGTTAAGGAACCCTTCGTGAAGAATTCGCGCGCCCCGAGCGAGAACGCGCACTGAACGTCTTCAGCGGACCCTTTGTTGGACAACATGAACACTGGGATGCGGCTGAGTTGGGGATCAGCGCGCAATCGCTTCAGCACTTCGAATCCGTCCAATTTGGGCAGCATGATGTCGAGCAGGATCGCGTCGGGTTGGCAGACCTCAGTCCAGAGGATTCCCTGCTCGCCGTTCTCGGCCGTGGTGACCTTGAAGCCCTCGGCCTGGAGTTTGGCGCTGTAAATGCGCTGGATGTGTTCATTGTCCTCGATGAGCAACACGTGGGGCATGTTATTTCACCTCCAGCAAACCGGCCACTTTTTCGAGGACGGTGTTGACTTTGAAATCCGATTTGGAGATGAATCCTCCGGCATTGGCGCCGAGGGCGGCAGCTTCGTCACTGTTTAGTATGTCGCCACTGATCACGAGCACTTCAACGTCTTTGAGCTCGGGATGCTGCGTGATGTAATGTATCACACCCCAACCGTCGATTTCCGGGATGTTCATGTCGAGCAAGAGAAGATCGGGCTTGCAGGTCGTGAGTTTGTCAATCGCCTGCTTGCCGTTGGCTGCCTCGGAAACCTGGTAGCCCTCCTCGGAGAGTACGGACTTCAAAATTTCACGGAACGTTTCATCGTCATCCACGATGAGCACGTTCTTTTTGCTGGTCGAAGTCGCGGCGCGAATGCTGCGCAGAACTTCGCGCCGATCCAACGGAGACGCCACGGTCAGGGGCGCACCCAAACCGTGGGCGATGTCGTTGCCAAGGAAGATTGTCGGAATGTCCTTGGTTTCGGGTTGAGATTTGAGTTCCTGAAACACCGACCAGAATTCTGACGAAGACGCTTCCGAGTTCAATAAGATGACGAGGGGGCGAAGTTTCCTGGCGAGACTTGTCGCCTCGGTACCGGCGGTCGTCACGCGCACTGTGTAGTCGGCGGAGCTGAGCCCGTCAGACAGGATGCGGGCGATGTCCGGATTGTCGCTAACCACGAGAACCAATCGCTTCCCCTCGCTGCATTCGTCGGAGGCTGTCGCGCCGGCGGCAGCGATCCGTTTACGCAGGCGGTGGATGCCTTCGATTTCTTCGAAATTCATAGGCAGGCTGATCGTGAAGCAAGTGCCTTGGCCAACCGTGCTCTGGACTTCGATCGTCGCGGCGAGCAAATCGAGCAACTGTTTTGTGATGTAGAGTCCGAGTCCCGTGCCTGTATGCGCACGTGCAGCCGATCCGTCCACCTGGTAGAACTTGTCGAAGATTTTGCCGAGTTTGTCGGGCGGAATGCCGACGCCGGTGTCCTGCATGCGGATGAGCAGTCGCTGGTTTTGAGGTGAGGCGGCGGTCGGCTCGATGCTGCTGGGCTCGGAAACGGTGACAGTGATTTTCCCCGAGTCCGTGAATTTCAGGGCGTTGCCGATGAGATTGACAAGAATCTGTTTCAACTTCGTGCGGTCGGTGCGGATCACGGCGTCTTTGGCGAGCACTTTCGAGTCGAGAGCGAGGTGTTTGGCGTTGGCGAGAGCTCTCAGTTGGCCGAAGATCTCGGTGATCAAGCCGCGCAGATCAAACGAACTGAGAATCAGGTCCGTGCGGCCACTTTCGATCTTCGACATGTCGAGAAGATTGGCGATCAGACCCAACAGGTCGTTGGCGTTGTCGCGGATGTACGTGACCGTCTCTTCTTGTTCGTCAGTCAGGGAACCGTAAATGCCTTCTAGAAGAAGTTCTGTGTAGCCGATGATCGCGTGAACAGGCGTACGAAGCTCGTGGCTGACGTTGGTGACGAGTTCCGCCTGCAGGCGATCGTCTCGTTCCGGGAGCCGATTCCGTTCTTCTACAAGTGCGCTTGCTTTATTGGTGGCCACTATTGATTCACCTGGTTCGCCCAGGCGGAAGCGAAGTCGCATCGTCGCCACGAGGTGTTGCGCCGGCGGCTACGACGACCGCGAGGCTGATTGATTTTCCATCTCTTCCTGCAGGCTCAGCGCGCCATCGAACAACTCGGCGAACCCGCAGATCGCGGCTGCGATCTGCGGCGCTTTTTCCAGGCAGAGCTGGCTGAGCTTTTGGCATTGAGCAGGATTACGCTGGCTCAGTTCCGCCATGGCCATGAGCACGGCGACGTTGTTGTTAATCGCGTGGCGCACGGTACGCAGGTTCTGGTGAAGCGATTCCAACTGTTTGTGCAATTGCTCCAGTTGTTTCTCGCTGTCTTTCATAAGTCCCGGGCCGAGGCCGACTGCTGTTGCTTCCATATCTTTCGTCCCTATTTGATTGTTCCCTGTCTTCCCGCAGCTTTTCGCCACGGCAACAAATGTCTTTAAGCAGCCCCTATGCCAGTGGGTCGTTCTCAATTTGTCTGGGATAAGCACAATTCTCTGCTAAACTGTCAACTTTGAAGTCATCACGGAATTGGCCCTAAACCATGTCCAAAGACGCAATCATCATCGGCGGCGCGCGCGAGCATAATCTGAAGAACATCAGCCTGCGTCTTCCGCGCGAAAGGCTCATTGTCGTCACGGGCCTCAGCGGCTCAGGCAAATCCAGCCTCGCCTTCGACACGATCTATGCCGAGGGCCAACGCAAATACGTCGAGAGCCTTTCGGCCTACGCCCGTCAGTTTTTGGAACAATTGCAGAAGCCTGACGTCGATCACATCGAAGGACTTTCACCCGCCATCGCCATCGAACAACGCACCGCCGCCACCAACCCGCGCTCCACCATCGCCACCACCACGGAGATTTTCGAATACCTTCGGCTGCTCTACGCCAGCATCGGCAGGCCTCACTGCTACCGCTGCGGCCGCCCTATCACCACCCAGACCGTCAGCCAGATCGTCGGCCAGATTTTCGGGTTGGGCGAGGGGACGCAACTCATGTTGCTCGCGCCACTGGTGCGTGGGCGCAAAGGCGAGTTCCGCGACGTTTTCGCCCGCATCCGTAGCGAAGGATTCGTTCGCGCCCGGGTCGATGGCGGGATTGTAGATGTGACGGAACCAGTGAAACTCGATAAGAAGCGCAGTCACGATATCGAGTTGGTCGTTGACCGCATCAAGCTGAGTCAGAAAGGACGCGGTCGCTTGTCGGACTCGGTCGAGACGTCATTGAAATGGGGCGGCGGGTTGTTGCTGGTTCTATACAGATCCGCAACCACGCCCGTCACTGCGCCGTGGTCAGACCGCCTCTTCAGCAGCCTCAACGCCTGTCCTGACTGTGGCATCAGCTATGGCGAGTTCACGCCGCGCCATTTCTCCTTCAACTCGCCGTACGGCGCGTGCAAGACCTGTCTCGGCTTGGGCACGAAGTTGTTTTTCGATCCCGACTTGATTGTGCCCGACCGCAAGAAATCCATCGCCGACGGCGCGATCACCGCATGGCGGCGCGGCGGACGGCGTCTGATCATTTACTACCGCATGTTGCTGCGCGGTCTCGCCAAACACTACAAGGCCGATCTCGATGCGCCGTTCGGGGACTTGCCCGAACGCGTGCAAAACGTGTTGCTCCACGGTTCTGGCGGCGAGGAGATCGAGTTCACCTACTGGCGCAAGGGCGCGTGGCGGAAGATGAACAAGCCATTCGAAGGCGTCCTCCCAAACCTGGAGCGGTTGTACGAAGAAACCGACAGCGAATTTACCAAGGTGCGCCTACAGCAATTCATGGTCGGCATGCCGTGTCCCGATTGCAAAGGCGCCCGGTTGCGACCGGAGAGCTTGGCGGTCATCGTTGGCGGCAGATCCGTCATTGATGTGACCAGGCTGAGCGTTGAGGAGGCCGCGCGGTTTTTCCAGTCGCTGGAGGGCGTGGCTCCAGCCACGCCGACTCCCGGTAGCGCGGGTGGACCCGCGCCCTCCATTCTCACCGCTCACGAGCAACACATCGCTTCTCAGATTCTGAAAGAGATCATTTCGCGGCTGACCTTCTTAAAGAACGTCGGCCTCGGCTACCTCACGCTTGACCGCCAAAGCGACACGCTTTCGGGCGGCGAAGGGCAACGGATTCGACTGGCCACGCAAATCGGCGCTGGCTTGGTCGGCGTGCTCTACGTGCTGGACGAACCGAGCATCGGGCTGCACCAACGCGACAACCGGCGGTTGCTGGAAACGCTGAAAGGCTTGCGCGATCTGGGCAACACCGTGCTCGTCGTCGAACACGACGAAGACACGATTCGCGCTGCCGACTACATCGTCGATCTTGGTCCGGGCGCGGGCGTGCACGGCGGCTATGTCGTGGCGGCTGGTCCGCTGCAGGCGATCCTCGAATCGCCCAAATCGTTGACGGGCGCGTACCTGCGAGGCGAACTGCAAATCCCGGTTCCGAAGGTTCGTCACGCGCCGAAGAAGGGCTGGTTGACAATTCGCGGCGCGCGCGAAAACAATCTCAAGAGCATCGACGTCCGCATTCCGCTGGGCTTGCTCACGTGCGTGACGGGCGTGAGCGGTTCGGGCAAGAGCACGCTGGTGGACGACATCCTGCGCAAGGCGCTGTTCCGAAGATTGTATCGCGCCAAAGATCGGCCGGGCGCTCACGACGCCATTCTCGGCTTGGAAGAACTCGACAAGGTGATCGTCATCGACCAATCGCCAATCGGCCGCACGCCGCGCTCGAACCCGGCAACGTACACGGGCATGTTCAATCACATCCGCACGCTGTTCGCGCAACTCCCCAACGCCCGCGTGCGCGGCTACGGGCCGGGGCGGTTCAGCTTCAATGTCAAAGGCGGCCGCTGCGAGACGTGCAAAGGCGACGGCATCATCCGCATTGAGATGCATTTTTTGCCAGACGTGTACGTTACCTGCGAACAATGCGGGGGACGCCGTTACAGCCGCGAGACACTGGAGATCACGTACAAAGGCCGCAACATCGCCGACGTGCTCGACATGACCGTCGACGAGGCCGAGGAATTTTTCCGGGCCGCACCGAAGCTGCGCGACATTCTGCAGACCTTGCAGGACGTCGGCCTCGGCTACGTCAAACTAGGCCAGCAAGCGACGACGCTCTCCGGCGGCGAAGCGCAACGCATCAAACTCTCCGCCGAGTTGGCCAAGAAAGCCACGGGCCGCACCCTTTACATCTTGGATGAACCCACCAGCGGGCTGCACTTCGCCGACATCGCCAAGCTGCTCGAAGTGTTGACCAAACTGCGCGACGCCGGCAACACCGTGATGGTCATCGAACACAACCTCGACGTGATCAAGTGCGCCGACTGGATCATCGACCTCGGCCCCGATGGCGGCGACGCCGGCGGCCGCATCGTCGCCGAAGGCACGCCCGAACGAATCGCCGTGACTGATTCATCTTACACCGGCCAATTCTTGCGCCGTCTTCTCGACGCGAAGACCGGCTCCACGTTAACCGCTTGAGCAGACAACATCGCCGAGTTCTTCCTGTCAGCGAAGGAGGCGAGAGACAGTATTATTCGCTTGTCAACGACGGCGTTTTATGGTAACTATCCCCGCAGATTGAGGTGAGGTGGGTGCACCTCTGTAGGAGAAGCGTGGATGGCATTGGCGAGTGGAATGGGGGTAGACCGTGTGACGGCACGGCACTGTTTCGCGTCGGCTGTGTTCGCGATCTCGCGCTTCCCGCGCATCGTTTTGACGTGGGAGTAGGTGTGAACCTCCAGGCTTGGACCTGAAACGATGGAGACAACTGTGAACGCGAAACTGTTCGCCAGGTATCGTTACGCTTTTCCTGTCGCACTATTCCTCCTGATGGGGCTGCCTTCATATGCGCTCCGACCCGATGAGAAGACCGGCCTTGAGAAACGTGTGGCCCAAGCTGAACAGAAAGCCGCTACCATTCGGGAGGTGTCCGCCGAGCAACTCGATGTGGCCCAACTGGCAGAGCAGTCCGGCATCAAGGTGGAGTGGCATCCGCGCCTCGGCACGCCTCTCTCGATCCGTGGGGCAAATCTGGGGCAGCGGCGGTCTTACTCCGGCGGAAAAGGGCTTTCTCTGAAAGGCGGGGGGTTGTACGGGCAGGATGCCATCGCCGTGCTGGATAACCTCGCTCGGTTCTACCGTGTTCGAGACGCGGCGCAGGAATTTGCGGTGAAACAGACGGAGGAAGACTCGCTGGGGTTTCATCATGTCCGGCTGACGCAGGTTCACCAAGGGATCCGGGTTTTCGGCGCCGATTTGATCGTGCATTTCGACAAAGGCGGCCAGGCCTATCAGGTCAGCGGCCAATATGTTCCCGACATTCAGGCTGAAGTTGTCCCCAAGATTGATGCTGGCGAAGCGGTGCGCATCGCTCAGCAGAATCTGACCGTGATGGGCAACCCGGAAGGAACGCTACGGGAAGGGCCGACGCTTGTGATTTTCGCTCGGGATGTGGAACCGCAACTGGCCTATGAACTGATGCTTTCCTACGACGACCCCAAGGCCGGGCCCGGGCGCTGGCGGTACTGGATTGATGCTCTTGGCGGCCAGATTCTGCTCCGCTACAACGATGTCGAGAAGGTTGCTGCCCCCACAACCAATGGAACGAATGCCACCATCACCGGCAGCATCCTGTCGGGTGAAGGGGGTCAGTCCCTCAGCGTCACCAGTTGGCATGAGAACACAGGCTATTTTTATCTCTATAACACGAACCGCTTCTGGTACGTTTACAACGTCGCGAGCAGCGGTTACCCGGACTACAACACTTACGCCTATCGCTCCACCAACGACTGGGGCGCCTCCGACCGCGCGGAGATGTCCGCCGCCAGAAACTTCGACATCGTTCAGCGTTACTACCGCGAGGTGCATGGCCGCAACAGCTTCAACAACTCCGGCGTCTACGCCCGGGCCAACGCTCACGAGGGCGTCAACTACGTCAACGCCTTCTGGGACGGCACGGATTTCCATTTCGGCGATGGGAACGGGACGACGGCCAATTCTCTGGCGGTCCTGGACGTCTGCGGCCACGAGTTTACCCATGCCGTGGACGAGTACAGCGCCAACTTGATCTACTCGGGCGAGTCGGGCGCGCTCAATGAATCGTTTTCCGACATCTTCGGCGCGTGCATCGAGTTCTATGCCGAACCCGATGGGCGGGCGTTGTATCCGAACAAGTCGCCGGGCACTGCGGACTGGCTCTGCGGCGAGGACTGCTGGCTTTCCTCCGTGGCGCTTCGCGACCTGCGCAATCCGAGCAACGTTGCGACGGTCGGCGCTGGCAATCAACAGCCCAGCCGTTACAAGGGCACTTACTGGAATCCCGGCGGGGAAGTGCACCAGAACGATGGGGTCCAAAACTTTTTTTTCTATCTTCTCTGTGAAGGCGGCAGCGGCACCAACGACGGCATCATTTACAGCGTGACCGGCATCGGGGTCACCAACGGCGAGAAGGTGGCCTACCGCGCACTGACTGTTTACTGCACGCCGAGCACCGATTATCCATCAGTGCGCAGCGCCTGGATCTCGGCGGCCATGGATCTGAATACGAACTGGGCCAGCAGTGTTGAGGCCGCTTGGGCCGCTTGCGGAATCACCGTCACGCCGCCCCGCGTTTACTTCTTCCCCTTGGACACCGACCCGGGCTGGTCGAGACAAGGACAATGGGCCTTCGGCAAGCCGGCTGGTTTGGGAGGTACCAGTTATGGACATCCTGACCCTACCAGCGGGGCCACCGGTACGAATGTGTTCGGGGTCAACTTGAACGGCGACTATTCCACTGCCGTCGGCGGGCCGTACTATCTGACCGCCGGGCCACTGAATTTTGGCGGGTACACCGGCACGAAACTGCAATTCCAGCGCTGGCTCAATACCGATTATCCGCCCTTCGTGTACGCCACGATCGAGGTCTCCAGCAATGGCACAAGTTGGACGCAGATCTTCAGCAACGTGTCCGGGGTCGAGATCGCCGACTCGGCTTGGGGCAAATACATGTACGATATTTCGGCCGTTGCAGACAATCGGACCAACGTCTATGTCCGCTGGGGCCACCGGGTCGGCAGCAGCGGCGCGTGGGCCTATTCGGGATGGAACATCGACGACATTGAGTTTCTCGCCAATCCTTCGAGATCGTTGAAGGTGGAAGTCCCCGCCGCGGCCACGGAAGGCGACGGCGTGCTCGCGGGCACCGGACAGGTATGGCTGTCGGCCGCGGCGACCACCAATCTGACGGTGGCACTTTCCTCCAGTGACACAACGGAAGTGACCGTTCCGGCGAGCGCCACGATTCCCGCCGGCCAAACCAACGTGCTGTTCGACGTCACGGTGGTGGATGACGCGGAATTGGATGGAACTCAGACCGCCGCGATCACGGCCTCAGCGTCGGGTTATACATCGGCCAGCGCAAACATTGCGGTTTACGACAACGAAACGGCGGCCTTGCAGGTGGTGTTGCCGGCCACGGCGACCGAAGGGCAGGGGACAGTGTCAGGGGCAGTGCAAGTCGGCGCCGTGCCTGCGGCCAACATTACAGTGGGCCTTTCTTCCAGCGACACAACCGAAATTCAAGTGCCGGCGTCGGTGATTATTCCGTCGGGACAGACTTCAGCCGTGTTCACGGCTACGGTGGTTGATGACAACCAGATTGATGGTCCGCAGACCGCCACGGTCACCGCCCATGTGCAAAACTGGACGGATGGTTCAGCCACCATCACCGTGCTCGACAATGAGAGCTTGAACCTGACGGTGACTCTGCCCGGCAGCGCCTGGGAAAATGCGGGTGTGCTGACCAACGCGGGCTCGGTTCACATCTCCGGTACCTTGCCGACGGACCTTGTGGTTTCGCTGGTGTCGAGCAACACCGACAAGCTGATCGTTCCGTCCACCGTGACCATTGCTACCGGCCAGGTCACCGGCACGTTCAACCTTACGCTCGTGGACAACTCGATCAACGATGGCGACCAAACGGTCGCCGTAACAGCCAGCGCGCCCGGCTTCACCGACGGACTGGCCTCGATGCTGGTCGTGGATGACGACACGCCGCCGGCCATCGTTACGCAACCGGCCAGCCAGGCGGTGTACGTGAGCAACAGCGTCACTTTCGTGGTGGTGGCGAATGGCAAACCGCCGTTGAGTTACCAGTGGAGTTTCAACGGGACGAATCTTGATGGGATGACGAGCGCTTCACTGACGCTAACCAATGTGCAATTCAGCCAGGCGGGCAATTACGCGGTGCTGGTGACCAATGCGTTCGGCTCGGTTATCAGTTCCAATGCCGTCCTTACGGTAAATCCTCCACCGCCATGTGTTCCGCCGCCTTCGGGTTTAGTCAGTTGGTGGGCGGCCGAGAGTAATGCCTTGGATAGCATCGGCGGCAACAATGGCACGTTAATGAATGGCGTGGACTTCATGCCGGGCAAAGTGGGGGCTGCCTTTCAATTTAACGGGGTAAACAGCAGGGTGGATTTGGGCGATCCGGAAAATCTGAAATTCACCAACTCCTTCTCGATTGAAGCCTGGATCTGGATTAATACATTGCCTTCTTTGCACGGGCAAATCTTTTTCCGCGGCGATCCGCGTAGTTGCCTGGACCCTTACACCATCTGTGTGCAGCCCAGCGGCGCCTTTCTGTTCCACATCGAAGATGATCTGGGAACCGTGCCGTGTGGGGTGGATCTCACCACGGCTGCGGTGGCGACACAACAGTGGAAGCATGTGGCCGCGGTCTTTGATGCCAGCACGGGGACCATGCAGGCGTACATTGATGGCCAACTGGCTGCGCAAACGAACACCATTGTCCGGCCGTTCCGGAATCTGGTGGGAGGCGGAGTGGCGATTGGCAATCACAGTTTGGGCTCCTACGCGCAGCCGTTCAACGGGTTGATAGATGAATTGGCGGTGTATAACCGGGCGCTATCGGCCAGTGAAATACAGGCGATCTACGCCGCTGGCATCACCGGCAAATGCCCGGTGCCGCCAACGATCACCACGCAGCCGACCAACCAGACGGTGGTGGCAGGGGGCACGGCGGCATTCAGTGTGCTGGCAGACGGCACACCGCCCTTGAGTTATCAATGGAGTTTCAACGGGACGAATCTGACTGGAGCGACGAGTGGCTCGCTGACGCTGACCAATGTTCAATTAACGCAAGCAGGGACCTACGCCGTGCAGGTAGCCAATACGGCTGGTTCGACCACCAGTTCCAATGCGATGCTGACAGTGAATCCGGGCGTTGGCGTGCTGGGGGTCGTGTCCGGCACCAACATCTGCAAAGCACTGCCCGGGAATGCCTCTGGAGGAGTCTCATTTGCCGATATGGTGGCAGGACAGACTTACGCTCATCAGGCTTCGGGGTGCGTAGCCTACAATTTGGATGGGGCGTTTTCCGATCCCGACGGCAAGACCTACACCAACAGTTGCGCGAACTACACGGGCACAGGCGCGGTGGCGACGGCGAACTTTTCGTGTCCTGGGCTAAAAGCTTGGTCTCTTGTAGGGAAAATCAGCGGCGGGCCATGCATCCAATTGGGAAGCAGCGGCAGTTTTGTAGCTCCTGCGTCAGGCAATCTGGTCTTGTACTTCAACGACGACATCTACGGGCGGCTCATGGAACGCCTGCATCACCATTCCTTCAGATTTGGCTGCCAGCGGGCCGGCAGGCGGGCCGTTCAGCCCGTCCAGCCAGGTGTACACGTTGACCAACAGCGGAACGGCAGCGTTGGATTGGTCCGCCAGTAACAGCCAGAACTGGGTGAGCCTGTCTGGCACGGGTGGTACATTGGCCGCAGGCGCCAGCACGAACGTCACGGTCACGATCAACTCCAACGCGAACAGTTTGGCTGCCGGTGTCTATTCCAACACGGTCACGTTCATCAACCTGACCAATGGCAACGGGACGACCACGCGCGTCGTGACGCTCACCGTCATCGCGCCGGCCAATCTTGCGGTCACGCCCATCAGTGGGTTGACTGCGAGTGGCCCACAAGGCGGACCGTTCTCGCCCTCCAGCCAGAGCTATACGCTGAGCAACACCGGCGG
>JBEKFI010000113.1:0-10670 GCA_050013395.1 Verrucomicrobiia bacterium
AGATTTCCTCCTCGGTGATCAAGTAGCCCGGCGGCACGCCCTGCAGGTGGATCGTCAGCCCTTCTTGGTACGACCCACCGGCGACCGTCACTTTGAACAACGTTCCCAAATCACATCCGAGCATGATGAGTTCTCCTTAGGTTTTTGTAGGGTGCGAACGCCCGCGTGACGTTTCGCGGGTTTCGCGCCGCAACTCCTGCGATCCCTTCGGCGCGAAACCCCTGTCTCGAAACGTCGCGAGACAGTGACATTCGCACCCTACAATACATCGCCCATCAATCGCAGATCTTATACGCAAGTGGAGCTACTCCACAGTCTTAATGTCCGCGCCAATACCCCGCATGCAGTCCATAAACGTCGGGAACGTGACGGTGGCGGATTCCGCAGTCCGCACGACCGTCTGTCCCGGGATGGAACAACCAGCCACGGCCAACGCCATCGCGATGCGATGGTCGCTGTGCCCGTCCACTTCCGCGCCGGTCAGCTTGCTTTGTTCGATGACCAGACCGTCGGGCAGTTCCGTCACCTTCGCGCCCAGACGAGTAAGTTGCTGCCGCATCATGGCGATGCGGTCGGTTTCCTTGATCCGGGCTTGTGGCACGTTAGCCAGCGTGGTCTTGCCTTCGGCGAAGCACGCCACGACAGCCATCATGGGCAGCGCGTCCGGCGTGGCGTTCAGATCAATGCGGCAACCTTTGAGGTTGCCCGGCTGCACATGGACGCCGTCCGGGAGCACCTCGACACGAGCGCCCATCTGGCGCAGATAGTCGAGGACCGCCTTGTCACCTTGAGGATCGTTCAGGTCCAACCCTTGCACCGTCACCTCATTGTCGCCCAGCACTCCGGCACATAGGAAAAATGTCGCTGACGAAAAGTCGGCCGGGATCCGCCGTTGGAACGCCCGGTAGCTTTGCCTGCCGGGCACGCGGAACTCACGCAGTTCGTCCCGCTCCAATTTGATCTGCTGCCGGGCCAGCCAGTCGAGCGTCATCTCGACGTACGGTTGCTCGAACAGCAGCGGCACGTGAATGGTCGTGTCGCCATCGGCCAACGGCACATTGATGAGCAGGCTGGTCAGGTACTGGCTAGACCGGCACTCGATGGAAGTTGTTCCGCCCTTCAGGCGTCCGCCCACGACGATCGGCGCGCAACCGTTGCCTTGGCTCGATTCAGCCCAAGCGCCAAGATCGTTGAGCGACGCGATCAACGGCCCAGACGGACGCCGGCGGATCTGGTGATCGCCCGTGAAGAATGTCAGCCCTTCTCGCACCAGCGCCGCCGAACCCAACGCAATGTTCAACGTGGTGCCGGAGTTGGCCACATCGATCACATCGTCGGGTGTGCGCAATTCACCGCTGGTGCCTTCGACGGTCCACACGTCTGGCTGGCAGTCGATCTTTGCGCCGAGCGCTGTGAACGCACGAATCGCCGACCGCGCGTCGCCCGAATCCAGCGGCGCTTCAATCCGGCTCTCTCCGGTCGCGAGCGAGGCAATCGCTACCGCCCGGATCGTGTGCGACTTCGAGCCGGGAATGGTGACGGCACCGCGCAACCGGGATTGACGGCAGATGAAATTCACCCTGCCTGTTTAGCACGGGATAAACAAAACGGTCAAGGGCTGCCGCAACAAGCAGATTTCGCTTCCGGTCGGCAAGGTGTTGCGCCATAAAGCAGCGTTTGTAGCCACAGGCTTCACGCCTGCGGGGGAAGCGGAGCGTACCCATAAAGGGGTGCGGCTACATCATGGGGCCAACAATACAACGAAAGGGTGGCGCGACCGCATGATCTGCGGCGACTGCCGCGATGTGCTGCGCGCGATACCGGCAGAGTGCATGCATCTGGCCATCACCTCACCACCGTACAACGTCGGGCTCGAGTACGACGGCCACAACGACAAGATGCCGCACGAGTTGTATCTGGAATGGCTCATGGCCGTCTGGAGCGAACTCAAGCGAGTACTCGTCCACGGCGGACGCTCGTCTCGATTCATTCTCAGGGCGAAGAACAGGAAGAGATCGAAGATTTCCCCCGCTGCGGCGGACCAACTTTTTGATTGGCGGCATCGGCAAAAACCTCTAGAGTGAGATCGTGTCACCCGCAATCTTAGAAGCTCCTATGAAGAATATTCTCAATCAGTTGATCCAGTTGCAGGAATTGAACTTTGCCAAGGAGGAACAGAAGGCGTCGAACTCGAAGATGCCGCTCGCGCAGTTGGAGAAAGCCATCACCGAAATCCGCGCGCAGTTGCCGCCCGACGTGGCGGAGCGGTACGACCGTCTGCAGAAACGGTACCCGCTGGCGGTAATCCCGCTCGCGCACGGGAATTGTTCGCGCTGCGGCCTCGCCGTGCCTGCGGCGGTGGTCAATGCGACAAAGGCCGGCGAGGCGCTCCAAAACTGTCCGCACTGCGGCCGCTTTCTGTATTACCCTGACACCGTGGCACGGCAACCGAAGAAGAAGCAAGACGGCAAGCGCCCCGTTGAGGCCGGCGTCGCGCGCTTCTCGGCGGCGAGCCTGATGGTGCCGAAGCTGGCAGCGGCATCCCGCGAGGAAGTCGTTGCGGAACTGGCGAAGTCGTTGGCTGACCAAGGATTCATCGATGACGCCGCGACGGTGACGGAACTGGCGCTGCGGCGCGAGGCGATCGTGAGCACGGCGGTGGAGCACGGGCTGGCGTTCCCACACGTCCGCGACGTGGAGGGCGGCGGCCTGACGTTTGCGCTCGGCTTGAAGGAGAAAGGCATCGACTTCGGCGCACCCGACGGTCACTTGAGCAAGGTTTTCTTTTTCATTGTTATCCCGACGCCCGCGACGGCCTTTTACCTGCGCCTGCTTGCGGGATTGGTCCGCACGTTCGATTCATCGGAGGCACGCAAGGCTCTGCTCGAATGCGAGAAGTCCGATCAGATGTGGAAAACGCTGGCGAAGCTGACGCGAGAAACGATTCTGTGACGATGCGGGCACGACGACGGCTTCGACCGCGGATTACGCGGATGGACGCGGATTTGTCTCACGCAGAGAGCGCAGAGACGCAGAGAGTCAGAAGAGGTTCTCCGAACCGCTGAGAGGGCGATTCGGAGAACGACCTCCGCGATCTCTGTGTTTCTGTGTGAGATTCTTTCCTTAAGCCAGAAAGTTTGGGCGGCCAACGACGTGCTGGTGGCCCGCCTGCGTGGCCGACCCAGGCTGCGCCGTAGGCTTCGCCGAGGCGAGAGCCACTCTCGCCGCGCCGTCGCAGCGGGTCGGCGCGGCGAAGGCCCGAGAAGATGTGGAACACGTTGACGAAGCTGATACGCGAGATGATTCCGTAGACAAAGCGGCGCGATACATCATCCGCTTACCGGGTGGCAGGGAACAAATTTCGTAATTGCGTGTCAAACTGCTCAGGTCATAGGCTGGTGACAACGTTCCAGCTTGTGGTTGTCTTTCATGTGGCGCTGCGTGCGGTGGCTGTAGGCCAGCAAAGTAAACTGCCAAACATATGAGCGGAGGGTAATATGAATGCTGCTGTTAGATTCGTGGACAGAAATACTTTGTATCACAGCCTGCTTGTGATCGTCATACCTTGGGTGTGTTTCCTGACGCGGCCAGATGTGTCACTGGCAGGTGAACAGGCTGCGGGACCCGCACTCCCCAGCAGTCCGCAATCGGGCATCCAGCGTAATCGTGTCATTCTGGGTGACAAACTTGGCCCTCTGATCTTCGAGCGTGAGGGTTTGACCACCCCAGTGATCATACCGTCTGAAATAGCCAGCACGTTCATTCGAGGCATGCGAAAGGTGGAACAGGCCAAGCCGGGGGAGAAGACTGCTGCAGCTCCTTTCGTGAGGACGCGCGGACCCGAGCTCGAGCAAGTCTATCGTGCGGCGTCACCCTCTGTGGTGTTGATCGTCATCGCGGGCGGACAGGCGCATGGGTCCGGGTTCCTTATTAGCCGAGACGGCTGGTTAATCACCAATCATCATGTCGCAGAGCACGCAACGCTCTCTGACGGCCTAACGCGTGAAGTCATCGTGCACTTGGGTCGGCTCAACAAAGACGGCTTGATGGAGCCGCTGCAGCAACGATTTGCAGCCGAGGTTTATAAATGGGATTCAAAACGGGACTTGGCGCTACTCAAGTTGAAAGGAATGCCTGCCGACACGCCGTTGCCATTCCTGAATCTTAGCGAGGCAAACGCCAAGCCGGGTGAGGATGTGGCGTCTTTGGGGCATGCCGGCTTGTCTTTGATGTGGGCGCTCAAACCGGGTGTTGTTCAGGCTGTGGGCAAGTATGTCTTGGATTCGGCTGCCGTGTTTCGCACATGGGACACCAAGGTGAGTAGTGCGACTGCAGCTTCGCTGGGGCTCGGCTACGAGGACGTCAAGAAGGCAGTCGAGTCGAGACTCCAAACTTACGGCAATGTCCTGTTGGTACAGGCGACATGCCCCATCCTGCCAGGCGACTCCGGAGGCCCATTGCTCAATCTGAAGGGCGAAGTCATTGGTGTGAATGCGTTCTGCAGCTACGATGAAGCGGGCGGTCGTGCGAACTACTTCGTCCATGCAACAGAACTCAAGGAATTCATGAGGGAAAGGCCTGGCGAGCCCATGACATATCTCCCGTCCTTGTGGGATGCAGAAGCCGACGCTTGTGCGGTTTATGACCTGGACGGCGACGGCAAGCCAGAGACAATGATGATATACAAAACGACTCCGGGTGATCCGCGTCCCAAGATGACGCTCGTAGGGATAGGACTTGACCTCAGCGAGCGCTCTGATCTCAGCAACTACGTCGTTACCCTCGGGGATCAAATTCTCAAAACCGACGCCCCGGGGATATATCAAGCCCGCGCCATGCGCTTTCAGGAGTACATAGTTAATACTGGCGATGCGCTCATCTCGGCCTATGATCTAAACGAGGATGGTCATTTCGAAACCGTGTTTCTCGACCGGGATATGGACGGGAAAAATGCGATTGAACTGCGCTCCGCTGGGCAGGGAAAACCGTATCAGCGCCAAGTTTCTACCGCTAGTTCTACAATATTGCTCGATTCGAGCCGCATTCCGGAACAGTGGAGGGAACGGTACGAAAAAGTACTTAAAGCATTTGCTGGGGGTTCCTGAACAGCGAACGGCGTAATGACGTCCGGCAACGCCACCATGCAGGTACACCAAGAGCGCAAATCCAGGGTTCCACTTCGACATACTGCAGAAAAGCGACTTGCCGAATTATTTCTCCTGGTTCTGACTTGTGCCGTGCAGGGGTGCAGCACATTGCCGGCGCGTTCGTCCGGTGAGGATCGAATTGGATACGAAGCGAGTGCGGCTATCAAGTCCGGCCGCTACGAAGAAGCGATACGTTACTTCGAGGAATTGCTCACCACTTACCGCGCAAGGTCAGATCGCGCGGGCGAAGCCGCGGCCCTCACCGGCCTCATCATTGCACACCGGGCACTGGGAAATCAGGCAGAGGTAATCCGTCGCGGCGAGGAGGCACTGCCCATTCTTCGGGAACTGAATGACCGTCGGATAGAAGCTGGCACGTTAGCCAACGTTGGTGTTGCTCATTGCGCTTTGAAGAACTATGAGCCGGGCATTCGAAAACTCAACGAGGCTACACTCATCTTTCGCGATCTCCACGATGACGCGGCTCTGCTGCAAACATTGATGGCACTTGCGTCGGTTTATGCATCTCAGCAGAACCATGAGAAAGCGGCCAAATGTCTAGAGGACGCGCTTCCAAGTGCCCAAAAGACGCGGGATCTGGTATCTGAAGCCCAGATAAATCAATCGCTGGCCGGCATCTATTTTACCGTAGGCCGTTATCAGGATGCTCTCACACGCTATGAGAAACTTCTGACAATAGCTCGCAAGCGATGTGACCGCCGCGGCGAAATGGCAGCGCTGAATGGTCTTGTCATGGCGAATCGCTCACTAGGAAACCATGAACAAGAGATCCGTTGGGCCGAAAAAGCACTGCCGATCTACCGACAACTGGGCGATCGTCTCATGGTGGCCGGTACGTTGGCGAACCTTGGTGTCGCCCGCTGGGCTCTGAAGGACTCTGAGAAGGGCATCCGAGATCTCAATGAGTCGATAGCGATCTTTCGCGATCTCGGGGAAAACACTGCTGTAGCAAACACGCTCTTCAGTCTAGGATTGATTTACGAATCCCAACAGGAGCACGACGGAGCCATAAACTGTATGGAAAGTGCCTTGGCTAGCGTTCAGGGGACTCGGAATCCCAGCATCGAAGGCCGCATAACGTATATGCTGGGGTGCTTTTACGGCATTGCGGGTCGGAACACTGATGCCATTGCCTGCTACGAGCAAGCCCTCCCAATATACCGGGCGCTCAAAAACCAAGCAGGTGAGGCAGATGTGTTGACCAGTCTGGGAACGTCCCATTTTGAGCTGAGTCAGAACTCTGAAGCGCTCAGGTATGATCAGCAGGCGCTGATTGCGACACGCGACGTGCGCAACAAACGAGGCGAAGCAACAGTTCTGAGTAACATTGGCGAGATTTACGGCGCCCTTCACGATTATGCGACCGCGTTTGATTACTACCAGCAGGCTCTGATCATACAATCCGCACTCGGGGATCGCGATGGCCAAGCATTAACGCTAGCCAAGTTCGCTCACGTGTGGGAAGCCCTTTTCCAGCGCGATCTGGCAGCCGAGTACTTTGAGCAATCATTGGCGCAATTTCGGGAGTTGGGGAATCGGCAGCGGGAAGGACAGGTACTTGGCAATCTTGGTGTGTTGTACGATTCCCTTAACGAGTATGAGAAGGCCATTGGTTGCTACGAACGAGCGCTCGCAGTAGCTAGGGAATATCGAGATCGCCATGGAGAGGCCACGGCGCTTCAGAATCTGGGCACAAGCCTTTTCTCCCTAGGTCGTCATCGTGAAGCGGTAGAGCACTTCGAAAAGGCGCTCACAATATTTCAGGACTTGCGAGATCGGCGCGGAGAGGGCAGCGCACTCGCCAACTATGGCGCGGTGCAAGCGGCACTCGGACAATACGCAGCAGCGGTTGAGTATCAGACCCGCGCTTTAGCGATTTCCAAGGAGATTGGTGATAGGGCCGAAGAAGGCACAAGACTCAACCACCTCGGTGAGCTGTGCCGGTTGCAAGGTCGTTTTGATGAAGCCGCCGCCTACTATAGACAAGCTCTCGAACTCGCGCGGGCGGTTGCAGATCGTGCCGGTGAGGCAACCGCGCTAAGTAACCTTGGCGCAACGTATGAGGTTTGGGGACGTTTCGCTGATGCGATCTCGTTCCACAATCGTGCCCTCGCGATCAATCGGGAGATTGGGGATCGGGTGGCTGAGGCAACAACACTTGGAAATCTTGGTCTCACGTTCGCGGCACTTGGACAATCGACAAACGCGTTGCAGCATTTCGAACAGGCGCTGGCGATCAATCGACAATTCAAATATCGGTCGGGTGAGGCGACATGCTTAAACAATCTGGGGTTGGCCTACACTTCGCTGGGAGAACCGAAGCAAGCAATTGATTGTTTTGAGAAGGCACTCAAGCTCACTCACGAACTTGGCGACCGCGCACTGGAGTGCACCATCCTCTCGAACCTTGGGGCGATTTGCCAGCAAACAGGATTACATGAACTGTCGATTAAGTATTTGGAGCAAGCACTCGGCATTGCTCAAGATATCAGCGCCCCGTATAGCACGGGTTACATCCTTAATAACTTGGGATTTTCTTACGCTGCACTCGCACAGCACGACAAGGCGCTTCAGTTCTATGAGTTGGCCCTGATTTTCGCCCGCAAGATGAAGCTGCCGACCGAAGAAGGTGATACCCTCCGCAATGTTATGGATTTGTGGGCGGATCGCGGGCGGCGTGCGCTGGGAATCTTCTACGGCAAACAGGCAATCAATGTGTATCAGGGGATTCGGGCTGGGCTTGTACCCCTTGAGCGAGAACTGCAGCAGAGTTTCCTGCGATCAAAAGAGGGCGCCTACCGTGCGCTGACAGACTTGTTGATTACCGAAGGCCGGTTGCCGGAGGCGCAACAGGTGTTTGGACTGCTTAAGCAACAGGAGTACTTTGAGTTCGTGCGGCGCGATGGCAATCAAGCCGATGCCATCGCTGGCCGGGCGGAGTTGACGCCGGCCGAGGCCGCTGGTGAAAAGCGTTACCGTGAGATCGGCGATCAAATCACGGCTCTCGGTGTTCAACGCGGTGGCTTACTAGCGAAGCCCAGTCGCTCGACCGAGGAAGACAAACAACTGGCGACTTTGGAAAAGGATTTGGAGGCCGCGAACCGGGCATTTCAGACGTTCCTCGATGAGTTGGCGGCGGAGTTCGAGAAGGTGCCGCGGGCGGAGAATCGGATCGAGGTTCTGCGCGAAGCGCAAGGGTTGATGGCCGACCTGCGGGAGTTGGGCGACGGGGCGGTGGCCTTGTATACCGTAGTGGGCGAGGAGAAATACCGGGTGATCTTGGTAACCCCAGATGTCCAGAAGTCCGGAGAATATCCGATTAAGGCAGCAGAACTGAACCGCAAGGTGCAAGCATTTCGAGAGTTGCTACAGAACCCGTGGCAGGATCCCGTGCCGCTGGCGAGAGAGTTGTATCAGATTCTCGTCGGCCCGATTGCCAAGGACCTGGAAGGGGCGAAGGCGCAGACGCTGATGTGGTCGCTGGACGGTGTGTTACGCTACCTACCGATGGCTGCGTTGCACGACGGGAGGGGTTACCTTGTGGAACGGTATCGGAATGTGCTGTTCACACCGGCCAGCCAGGCGCGATTGAAGGATGTGCCTCGTGAGCGTTGGCGGGGATTGGGACTGGGGGTCTCAAAAGCGCACGAAGGGTTTAGCCCGTTGCAAGGAGTGCCACAAGAGCTCCATCGCATCATCCGCGAGGACGGCGAGAAGGACGCTGTGGGGGTCGTGGATGGAACGGTGAAGTTGGACGAGCAATTCACCGAAGAAACGATGCGTGCAGCACTGCGACAAGGCTTTGGCTTGGTGCATATCGCCAGCCATTTCCGGTTTCGGCCGGGCAATGAGATGGACTCGTTCTTACTACTGGGGGATGGTAACCGGCTAACACTGGACCGGGTTCGCAGTCTGCCCAACGTGTTCGGTGGTGTGGAGCTATTGACCCTCTCAGCATGCGACACAGCCGTGGGCGGAGTGGCATCACGCGGCAAGGAAGTGGAGGGCTTCGCGGTGCTGGCGCAGCGCCAAGGAGCCAAGGCAGTGGTGGCCACGCTCTGGGAGGTGGCCGATGAGAGCACGCAAATACTGATGCGACGCTTTTACGAACTGCGCCAACAATTGCCAGCCTTGAGTAAGGGTGAGGCTCTACGGCAAGCGCAAATGGAGTTGTTGAAAAGCGGCATTGAATCAGCAACAACTGGGATGGCAGCCAACCAGTCGCGAGTTACTTATTCCCACCCGTATTATTGGGCTCCTTTCGTGCTTATCGGCAATTGGCGCTAAAGCGAAAAGCCCGTCTCGAAATTCATCGGGACGGGCTTTTCAAGTTCACCCGACAGTGACCCAATTCTGGGGAAGCTGTGCAAACACCACGGGTTACTACATCGCCAGCGATGTAACTCACAGCATGACAATGCGACTTTGCGAACTCTGAGCGCGTCAGGCCATAGTGCAGCGTCGTCGGGTGAGAGTCCTTGCGGCGGGGATCCTTCACTGAGACATAGAGTGTGAGTACCGGCTCCGCCAATCCAGCAGATTCCTTCTCCTCGAACTTGAATCCGAGGTCATGCTCCGGTCCACCCAGTTTTACATCGAGGTGCTGAAAGCCGTTCTCATGTCCCAAACAAGTTAGTTGCTCACTCATTTCACTACCTCCGGTTGTTATACGTTGTTGCCGGCCAATCGGTCGGCAGGGTATGCTCCCCATAGAAAGCAAAAAAGCCTGCACACATTTCTGCGTGCGGGCTTTTCAAGTTTCACCCCGGCAGTGACCTACTCTCGCGCAAGCTATACAGGCACTACCATCGGCCCTGCAGCGTTTCACGTCCGTGTTCGGTATGGGAACGGGTGGGACCACTGCGGCAAGACCACCGGGAAAGTGACAGAAGTCAGAATTCTGTGGTCAGGAATCAGAGAAACAACTTCTGGATTCTGGCTCCTGACTTCTTGTTTGAAAGAACAGATTCTCTGACAATTGCATACAGGAGGGGCACGACTGCAACAGGTGCTGGATCAAATCACTTACTCAAGTTCTCAGCTTTCAGCTATCAGCTCTCAGCTTGTGGCTGATGGCTGACGGCTGATTGCTGATCGCTTGAAATTATAAGTGATCAAGCCTCACGGCTGATTAGTACCAGTCAGCTTTGCCATTACTGGCTTTACACATCTGGCCTATCAACGGGGTAGTCTTCCCCGAGCCTTTAGTCCCGCTTGCGCGGGAGTCAGACGTAATCTTGGGAGGCGCTTGGCGCTTAGATGCTTTCAGCGCTTATCGTTTCCGCACACAGCTACCCGGCGCTGCCCTTGACAGGACAACCGGAATACTGGAGGTGCGTTGTTCCCGGTCCTCTCGTACTGAGGAACAAATCCCTCACGTCTGCTGCGCCCACAGTGGATAAGGACCGAACTGTCTCACGACGTTCTGAACCCAGCTCGCGTACCGCTTTAACCGGCGAACAGCCGGACCCTTGGGACCTTCTCCAGCCCCAGGATGCGATG
>JBEKFI010000114.1:0-20772 GCA_050013395.1 Verrucomicrobiia bacterium
CCGAACGTACTGGTGTTGTGCGAGGTAGGGCGCGACCGCCGGGCGCGCCGCGTTTTTCGGGGACGGGCAGCCCGGCGGTCTGCCCCTACCTACAGCCCTGCAAAACGCCCGAGGCTGGCTATGGTGGTAGTGTCGAGATGCGCCCGAAAGCAGCGACGTGGGCGAAAAAAGCCGTTGAAAAACTGCGTGAATCCACATCTCCGATTGTAGGCCGACTCTGTGAGTCGGCGAGCTTCCGAATGATTCCGCCGCTTCGCAGAAGCGGCCTACAGCCAGACCGCTGGAGTATGTGTTTTTCAACAGCTTCTCGACTGTTGGCACCGACGCAACCAGGGTACGACATTGAAGGTCTCATCCGCGACGCGGGAGCGATTGAAGGCCCCAAGCCATTCAAAGCAAATCGCTCGTACGCGAGTTCTGCAACAGAGGTCACGCGGCCGGTAGTGTCTTAATTTGAATTGCTTTCCAAATATTGGACAGCAAGATCACTGGATAGTATCCTAATTTGAAATTAGGACTCGCGCTGTGAACCCAAATTTGCTCAGTTCTTGGCTGCTACTTTCTCGACTACATGCGCGGGTGCGTCCTGAGGCTTGGAATCGTAGAATGAAGCCGTTGGAAGCATTATTGCGCCATATGGCCCTTGCGCAGTAATAGCGCGGACGATTTCCCGCACTGTAGAAAAAAGGACGGATGTCGCATTTGTTTTGACCAGCCACTCTGTCTTTTCCGCGGGATACTCGTTTGCGACACCAAAGAATCCCACCATTTCGATGGTGAAATAATACGGGGTATTGGCATCTTGACGAGCCGGTTGATGCTTGACCAAAAGGGTGACCTCCCAATGGCGAGAATTATCACCTTGCATCAAAAATGATGGAGCAACCTGCAAATCCTCGAACTGAACATTGATCGGCTTGTTTAAATCAAAACCCTTGTTCGCCGTGAAGGTCAGGCTAGTAACAAAATAGTTTTTAAGCTGTAGTGGCGAACTCTTCATTAGCGGTCTTGCGTCTTATTAATGGTTTCTTGTGTTCAAAAAGTAATTGATTTCTCAGCACATCGGGCACAACTGCGCAAGCAGTGGGAGATGGGGGAGAAACCCCAAGACCCTGCAAGCCATGGCCCCAAAAGCTCGACCACCTAACATCTGGCGGCGTCGGATTCCATCTGAACTGTTTCTTGAGAACCGTTTGCAACCAACCAGTAGAAATGACTCCATCTCGTAGTCCCAGAAGCAGAAGATTCATAGCTTGTGAAGGTCGGCTGCGACCAGTTTCCCATCGGGTATATGTCTTCTCACCAATTTTCAGAAGGCGAGACATCTCTTCCTGAGTCAAATGTAACTGCACTCGTAGGCCGCGAATGTCCTCTGGAGAGAGCAATCCTAAGTGGCGAGACTTTGCTTTGTCGATTGCATCCATCGCTTCGTCATCGAGAAAGAAATCACCCGTCTGTGGATCGCGCATGATCGTTACCCGCACCGTAATGGTCTCCGCGATTCCAGAGCCGTCTGCTGTAGGAATTGCCACCGGCACATCCATTTCTTCCCGGATTGCGCGTTCATTCAGCGATTTCATAATTTGTCTCCCTTTAACGAAATGTGCG
This sequence comes from Verrucomicrobiia bacterium, assembly GCA_050013395.1. Lineage (GTDB taxonomy): Bacteria > Verrucomicrobiota > Verrucomicrobiia > Palsa-1439 > Palsa-1439 > JBEKZD01. The sequence continues at coordinate 1,609 of JBEKFI010000114.1, forward strand.
CAGAGTAAATGATTATCGTTTTTCGGTCATGGCACAGACAAATCTTGCCAAAGAAATCTCGCCCTTCGGGGAAAAACTTGAAAGTGTACGTCTCGCCCGGCTCCTGCATGTCGGTGACATGTCTTCCCATCACAGTTCCGCATGATAAAGCTTCGGCCATGGCATCGAAAAGATCGTACTTTGTCGCATTAGCAAATGAATCGCAGTACCGCCGCTGTGCGCTGGTTCTCACTATAATACCTGTGCCACGATGAAGAACCGCATATACGTCTCGCTTCCAATCGTCTGGAATCGGCGCTTCGTCGTGTGTCGTTGCTTCCATTATCAGCGGGTCTCATGCCTAAAGGTATCAATTGATACCATCGGCGTCAATGGTTGCAAGCCTAATCTTTTAGATAATTGAGCCATAGGAAAGCTCAGAACCTCAGCCATCCGTTCAATTGCTCGGATGCTTGCGCCTTCGGCTAAGGCGCTGACCACTGCGATTTTCTTTTCGGTTTTTTTAGGATGTTTGCCGTGTCGCGCTCCGTTGTTGTGTGGAGGGTACCAAACTACTTTGCGATGTCAAGCACTTAATACGAACAAAACAGACATACTATTAACAAGAGCATTTTAGTGTTGACATCTCCTATTTAATATGAGAAGAAGCCCCGATATGACACAGGTGGAACGGACGCAGAAATTCTTCGAGGCAAGCAAAGCCTTCACGCCAAGCGCGCCAGTGGATAATTATAATTTATTCGCAGGCAGAACCAATCAAATCAGCCAGGTGCTCAATGCGGTCGCACAAAAAGGGCAGCACGTCGTCATATACGGAGAGCGCGGAGTAGGTAAGACATCGCTGGCTAATGTGCTCAAGCACCTTCTGGCTAATGTCAGTCAGGACGACAATTGTGTGATCAAGATAAATTGCGAAGGAAAATCCACACCGAGTTCAATCTGGCGGACGGCATTGCGCGAAATACCATCTTTCCGAATGCGGCAACCTTCGGGATTTTCGGGCGAAAATGATACCGAGAAGATCGAGTTGAACACCCTCATCCCGGATGAGGTGTCCGCTGATGATGTGCGCTATGTATTGCGACAGTTACCCGGTGAGCCTGTTATAATCTTTGATGAAGTTGATCGCATCAAAAGCAAGAAAACTATTACCGCACTCTCCGACACAATAAAGAGCCTTTCCGACAATGCAGTGCCAACCACTTTGATTTTGGTGGGAGTGGCAGATTCAGTAGGCGGTCTGATCGCTGAGCACGAGTCGATTGAAAGAGCATTGGTTCAGGTACTAATGCCGCGTATGTCGCCAACAGAGTTGCGAGAAATCGTTTCCAAGGGATTAGATAAGGTAGGAATGACCATCACTGAGACCGCCCTAGGCAGGATTGTAAAGCTTTCCCACGGATTGCCTCACTACACGCATTTGCTGGCGCTTCACGCCACCCAATCTGGCATTTCGTCGGACTGCTTGGAAATAACAAACAAACATGTGCATGATGCCGTTAACGAATCCGTCGAAAAAGCGCAACAGAGCATCCACAGCGCATACCACACCGCCGTCACCAGTTCCCGCGGCAACCTTTATCGGCAAGTGCTCTTGGCCTGTGCTTTGGCAGAAGTCGATGAGCTTGGATATTTCCAAACGGTCAACGTCCGTGAACCAATGACTAGGATTATGAAAAAGCCATATGAGATCGCCGCATTTATAGGCCATCTTCACGATTTTTGTAGTCCAGAACGCGGCCAAATTCTTCAGCAAATCGGCGCACGCAAGCGATACCGTTACCGATTCGTAAATCCTTTAATGCAGCCATTCGTCGTAATGAAGGGCTTGAAAGACGGACTGATAACCGAGGAATTGTGGGACTTCAGCTAAAAGCCACCCCAGAATGACTGAATCGCGTGGGCGCGTAGGTTAACCGGCAAACCGCTGCGGCTCTACACCCCAGAATTGCGGGTCCAAATCCCGCCGCGTCCACGCGATTTAATTGACGATAGCACAGAGATCGAAAGGCGTACAGGGTCAAATTAAGACACTACCACGCGGCCAATCGGCTTGATATTTCGGGGCGGGACGCTTTAGATTCCTCGCCCGTGCTGGACTCCGACACCCTCATCAACGGCCTGACGCGCGGCGCGATTTACGCGCTGATTGCGCTTGGTTACACGATGGTCTACGGCATTCTCGGCATGATCAACTTCGCGCATGGCGAAGTGTACATGATCGGAATGTTCGCGGGCATCATCACCCTCGCGGTAGCCAACACGACGGGCCTCGGCGCGATGAGCGTTCCGTTCGCGCTGTTCCTTGCGTTTCTATTTGCGATGTTCATATCCAGCGCCGTTGGATTCGCCAACGAGCGCGTGGCCTATCGTCCGTTGCGTCGGGCACACGTGCTCGCGCCGCTGATCACGGCGATTGGCCTGTCAACCCTGCTGCAAAATTTCATGATGAACGCGCAGTCGAAGGACAAGATCGACTTTCCGCAAAAGTATTCCGCTTACTTCACCGACCACTGGGTAATGTTCGGGTCGTCGCGGGTCTCCTATCTTCAAATTTTCATTGTCGTTCTGTCCGTTGCACTCATGGCGGCGCTGCAGTATTTCGTCGCTCGCACCAAGTTCGGCAAGGCGATGCGGGCTTGTTCGCAAGACAAGACAATGGCGGAATTGGTCGGCATCCCGCTGGACCGCGTGATTTCTGTGACGTTTATCGTCGGTTCAGCCCTGGCCGCTGCCGCGGGCATGTTGTTCGCAATGTATAACGGCCTGGCCCGATTCGACAGTGGCTACGTGGCGGGCATCAAGGCGTTCACGGCGGCTGTACTCGGCGGCATCGGCAATATCCCCGGTGCAGTGCTTGGCGGTTTGATCATCGGCCTTGCCGAGGCGTGGACGGCATCGCGTCCGTGGGGCAGCGATTGGCAACAGGTGGTCGCATTCGTGGTCTTGATGCTCGTGCTCATCATCCGACCGCGAGGACTACTCGGCGAACGCGTAGCGGAGAAGCTATGAGCAAGTCAGCGCAGCGATTCTTGATGGTGCTGTGGATTCTTGGCTTGGCGTCGCCCTTGGTGTTCGTTGGGGTGCAATTTGATGACCGAACGCGCGATCTGGTCGCCGTCTTCCGCAAGGATCGGCTTGTCTTTCTGGTTCGCGACCTTCCCGCATTGTGCATGAAGCACGCGGCGACGCTTGGCATTCTTGTGATCATTGCCGCGACGCTTTATCTCACGGCCAGATGGTTTCAACGGTCAACGTGGGCGGCGCGACAGGCATCGCTCGTTTCCAAAAACCGCATTGTCGTTGGCGTGGTGGCGCTGTTCGGATTCACTGTACTGCCCTGTTTCCTCTCGGACAAATACCTTGGACTGGCGATTTTCACGGGCATCTACATGTTGCTGGCGATGGGACTGAACCTGACAGTGGGCATGACCGGCCTGCTCGTGCTTGGCTACGCGGGGTTTTACGCAATCGGCGCGTACACGTTTGGGATCATGTATTTACGGTGGGGCGTTCCGTTTTACGTCGCAATTCTGCCCGCCATGATCACAGGCGCAATCGTCGGTGTGCTGGTTGGTTTGCCGTCGATTCGGCTGCGGGGCGATTATCTGGCCATCGTCACGCTGGGCTTCGGCGAGACCGTCCGGTTTCTGCTAAAGAATCTCTCGGACATCACTGACGGCGACCGTGGGATTGTGATTTCCTCGGCTGCAAAGATTCCGAGGCTGGCCCATTCTCCGTTGTTCCCCTATTCAAAATCAGGCGAGCAAATCGCCTACTACCTCGTCTTCGGGCTTTTGCTGTTGAGCCTGTGGCTTGTGCGCAACCTGGTGAACTCACGGATCGGCCGCGCCTGGATTGCCATTCGCGAGGACGAGACCGCTGCGCGGGCGATGGGCATCAATACGGTGCGGATGAAAGTCATCGCGTTCATGCTCAGCGCCATCTGGGCCGCGGTGGCGGGCGTGATCTACGTGGCGCGCGAGGGGTACGTCGAGCCCGAGGTTTTTCGCTTCGACGAATCCGTACTGATTGTTTCCATGGTGATCCTGGGCGGCATGGGCAGCGGTCCGGGCCCGATTCTCGGCGCGGCGGTGTTGTATCTTGTGCCACAGGTTCTCCGTGATGAATTCCCTGCCCTGCTCGATTATCGGTTGATGATTTTCGGCGTGGTGATGATCGGGATGATGATTTTCCGTCCGCAAGGATTGCTCGGCAGTGTGCGCCGCAAGATCGAGTTGGAGACCACGTCATGAACGGCGCGGCGACGAACGGAACGATTTTGGAGACCCGTGGTCTCTCCCGTCGTTTCGGCGGGCTGAAGGCGATCAATGACGTCACCCTCACCGTCTGCACGGGCCAGATTTTCTCGATCATCGGGCCGAACGGCGCCGGCAAGACGACATTGTTCAACTGTCTGACAGGATTTTACGCCCCGACCGACGGCGAGATTTGTTTTGAGGGTGACAACGTCGCGGGATTGCGACCCGACCGAATCACGGAACGCGGTATCGCGCGCACATTTCAAAACGTGCGGCTTTTCGGCGAGATGACGGCCTTGGAAAACGTCATGGTCGCGCAGCATTGCCGTACACGGGCTGGCGTCTTGTCGTCGCTGTTGGGCGTTCCGAGTGCGGCGCGCGAAGAACGCGCGGCGGCGCAAAAAGCAATGGAGGAACTGCATTTCGTCGGGCTGGACGAAAAGGCGGACTTTTGGGCGCGCAACCTCGCTTACGGTGAACAGCGACGGCTGGAAATCGCCCGGGCGCTGGCGACCAAGCCGAAACTGTTGCTTCTCGACGAGCCTGCAGCGGGCATGAATCCAGCCGAGACGCGCGAGTTGATGGAATTGATCCACAAGATTCGCGGGCGCGGCATCACGGTGTTGTTGATCGAACATGACATGCGTGTCGTCATGGGCATCTCCGACCGCATCGCCGTCCTACCTCGGGAAGGATGAAGGCGAAAGGATGAAACGAGAAGGGGGAAGGCGGAGGGATGAGGGATGAAAGAACGACAGGATTTGAAGGCGCGGACGAAGCAATATGCGTTGAGAATCATACGGCTGTATGTCGCTCTGCCGAAAAAGACAGAAGCGCAAGTGCTCGGCAAGCAGCTTCTCCGGTCCGGCACGTCCGTTGGAGCGCATTATCGCGAAGCCTGCCGCGCGAAGTCTAACGCGGATTTCATCAACAAGATCGAGGGTGCGATCCAAGAGCTTGAGGAATCAGCTTACTGGCTCGAATTGCTGTCCGATGCAGGCGTAGTTGCTGCCGGCCGCCTCGAACCGCTTCTGGATGAGACCAACGAATTGACGGCGATATTTGTTGCGATGGTACGCAACACGAAATCTAAAGGTAATTGAGTCGTCATGGTTCATCCCTCATCCTTCATCCCTCATCCCTTGCTGCAGATCTCCGACCTGCACGCTGGTTACGGCCCGACCGAGGTGCTCAAGGGCATCAGCGTCACGGTCAACGAGGGGGAGATCGTGACCGTCCTCGGCGCGAACGGCGCAGGCAAGTCCACAACGTTGATGACGATCTGTGGCGTCAACCATTGCCGACGCGGCCGCATCATGTTTGATGGCGCACAGATTCAGAACACGCCTCCTCACGAGATTGTCCGCCGTGGAATCAGCCAGGTTCCTGAGGGTCGCCACATATTCCCGCGGTTGACGGTGCGTGAGAACCTCGAGATGGGAGCATTCCAGCGCCACGACGGCCACCGTATCAACGCCGATTTGGAGAGAGTCTTTTCCAGTTTCCCCATTTTGAAGGAGCGACAGAATCAGCTTGGCGGCACGCTCAGCGGCGGCGAGCAACAGATGCTGGCGATCTCGCGGGCGCTGATGGCACGACCAAGATTGCTGTTGCTTGACGAACCGTCGCTCGGTCTTGCGCCGATGATCGTCACAAAAATTTTCGACATCATCCGCGGGATCAACCAGCAAGGCACAACCATCCTCTTGGTCGAGCAGAACGCGAACATGGCGCTCCACGTTGCCCACCGCGGGTACGTGCTCGAAACGGGCCGCATCGTCCTGCACGACACCGCGCAGAACCTGATGAACAACGAACAAGTGAAGAAAAGCTATCTGGGAGGATGAACGGAGTAATGGAGTATCGGAGTTTCGGAGTAATGAAACAACCGGACGAACTGCAATTACAGCCACCGCATGAATGCTGTAAAAGAGCGTCGTGACCATGAATGACAATCTTCAGCACTCCAACACTCCAGCACTCCAGCGTTGCAGTTCTGCTCGCCCTTCCGACGCCATCTTCGCCTGCTCCTTCACCGACGCGGTGGCCCACGCGCAATGATCCCAAAACCGCGCAAAGGATCAAACAGCCGTCAGAGCAATTGAAAAATGAAAAGATGTGATAAGCATCTAGAACCAGATGGGTGACTGAACAAAACAGCGAGACGAAACAACCCAGGCGCGGACAGCGGACTCGGGTCGCGGTGGAAAGTTCAACCCCGAAAAGAATTCGGGGTAAACCGAAGACGAAGCAAGTAGGGCTGGAAAAGCCAGTGGATGGAACTTTTGTCTTGATCGGAACCTTTAATGGGTGACCCTATGTCGCTCCTGCCCCCAAAATACTCCTGCTCGGGGCCTGGCGGTTACCGGCGCCCCCCGAGCCACACGACCTTGCGGTCATCAAAATGAAAGCGCCCAAGAAGATCACGCTCAGCGCCACGACCACCAACGTCGCCGGCAAATTCTCCGTCACCATTCAGAACCTCGGCGATCACCCGGAAGTGATCCAGAGCCTGAGCGATTTGACCAATCTCGGCACCGTCACTATTCAGTCGCTCAGCAATTGCCCCAGTTTCCTCGCGACGATGGTGCCGCCAAAAGGAACATTCCCCATGACCCTCGCGCCGCAGAAGAAACTCAACCTGACGTTCGTCGCACATTTCGATTGTGCCAACGACCCGGCAGCCACGGCGAAAGGCGTTGCACACAACGATTACCGCACCATCGTCGACCTTGCCCCTGACACGGTGCCGTCCAACGACACCTGTCCCCGTCCGCCGAATCCAGCGACCGGCGACAAAGGCTGCGGCAACAAGGATCCGGTCACCAAGCAACCCGGCGCTGATGTGTTCACCGATGTCGTGGTGAAACCGTAGGAGCGGGCCGACCTCGTTCCTGCCCTCTGGCTGGCCGCTGCGGTGCGGCGCATTCACTCGGAGGCTTGCCAACTCATTGAGGCGAACTTTCAGCCGGCGTTGCGGGTTCACTTTTCCCACAAACGTTTCTGCGGGTCTGACCTTCTGCCCCGGCAGCCATGCAGATGGCTCTCGCCCTCCCAAAACAAAAAAGAAGGGCCGCAATCGCGGCCCTTCCTGACAGTGATGTGAAGCTGTGACTACTTACGGATCCGATTGTACACCAGGGCCAGCCCACTCAACGCGAAGCCCAAGAGCGCCATGCTGGAGCCACCGTCGGGAACCTGCGAGGCCCCCTGAACACCGAGAATATCAAATGCCCAGTGGCTGTCACGCATGTTGCCGGTGACATCCCAAAAACCACCCGTCGTATGGCCGGTAAGTGGGAGCGTAAACCATGCATCAGCCGGTGAATCATGCCGGAACCCATTGGCCAGCGCCGGGCCATTGGCAAAATTGTCGTATTGCATTACCGACACAGCATATGTCCCGGCTACCATGCTCCCGAGATCCAAGTAAGTGTCATAATGCGCCCCAGTCACTGCATCGGCCGCGACCAAGGCGCCTCCATCGTCGTTCTGGCCGATGAATGTTCCACTACTGTTGAACACAGCCAGAATGGGATCAAACCCCCCGCGGGCGATGGCTTGGCCCGCCGCGTTCACTCCGCCGGCATAGGACCATGTCCTCAGAATCACGTCCGGGGAAAGCGCTCCTACCGTGAAGTTGAACAACTGCACGGTGTTATCCTGCACGAGATTACCTGTGAAGGAATAGTCTATCGCGTTCGCTCGAACAGCCACCCCCACCAGCACGGCTGCCACCATTATTGTTGAGACGACATGTTTCAAAGTCATATTGGCTGCCTTCCTTTCGGGTCAGATTCCTTATTAAAGCGTTAATGATCTCCAAGGATCTGAGCTAAACTCGTGCCAGCGAAATTGGTTGTTATAAGTCACTAGTAATCAATGTACTACAACTATGGTTCATTTTCCGGAAGTGTAAGCATTTCCAACGCGATGGTTCTCCAGAGGGATCATCGAATCCCTAAGATGTTGATTACACGCGTCTTACAAATGACATTTGGTCGTGTAAGGTTCTCCGGCAGGATTCCCCCCTCAAATGTCGTCGGAGTGACAGGGGTCAGGTCTCGACATCAGATTCTGCTGCAAAACCCCATTTTGCCAGAATGTCAGATCGCATTTCCAATGACTTACAAAAGCGATTTTTCCAAAACAGGGGGGTTTTGCAGCAGAATCGTATGATGAGACTTGACCTCATTGCCATTGGTCGAGCAGAACGCGAACATGGCGCTCCACGTTGCCCACCGCGGGTACGTGCTCGAAACGGGCCGCATCGTGCTGCACGACACCGCGCAGAACCTGATGAACAACGAACAGGTGAAAAAAAGCTATCTTGGTGGATGAACGGAGCAATGGAGTATCGGAGTGTTGGAGTAATGAAACAACCGGACGAACTGCAATTACAGCCACCGCTGAGTGCTGTAAAAGAGCGCCGTGACCATGAATGACAATCCCCAGCACTCCAACACTCCAGTTCTGCTCTCCCTTCCGACGCCATCATCGCCTGCTTCGCGAGTCGCGAGGTCGCGAGGTCGCGAGGTCGCGAGGGTCGCGAGGGTCAACTCTTCAGTGCTACAAACAGGGCGACAAAACTGACGACTGAAGAGCTGACCCCGATTACCCCGACGGCGGTACTGCTAACCGTTGCTTGGAAGGCGATAACCCATTTCCTTGAACGTTTTTTCAGCCAGAGGAAATGCGACCATAGCCGCATTAAGTTCCTGAAGTGCTGCATCATCTTCCTTTCCTAAAGCGATGAAGAAACTATTGATGGCACTGATGATCGCTAGAACCGCTGTATGGCTCTCCTCCAAAAGCGAAAGCTCTTTCTCAAGTTTCATTGAGGTGGGATCGGAATGAACGAATGCACAACATTTCACATAGATGACATGAAGTCCAGACTGTAGTCTCTGCACCTGAGTTCTGTTCTTCCATTTAGGATCGTTAAGGCTCTTCTTTCCGATAACGTTGTTATATGTCCATTTTTTGAGAAGATCCTTATACCGGTCTTCAAGGGCTCCAACAGTGGATGTATCAACGTTCTCCACCATAGGCTTAATCGCCGCGAAGATTGCCTGAGCCTTGGACGGCAAGTCGGCTATATCTGCTGCATCGTCCTTGTTCACCTTCGTGATCATCATCCGGTAATAGTCATATCCGGCTGCCATCATGTCGATAAACTGGTTTGCCAGTCTCTCTCGTTCCACACCTGTTGCGGCCACGATATGGTTCGCCCTGGCTTGAGCTTCCAGACATGTCCGCAATAGAGCAACGGCAGGCATGAGAGGTTGATGAGCATCTTCCATATGCCTCAAGGCCGCTGTAGCAAAGACAATTGTCTGTCGCGTAAGAAAGTGCGTTGCGTTGATCGAAGCAGAAGTTTCGGTTAAGGACGCAACGGCTTTGTTTTGGCGGTTGTAGAGGTCAACGGCAGCTTCATAAATACGAACCAGTTGAGGGTCGAGATCACGAATGTCTGGAGTGCTCATGCCCGGTCACCTAACAGACTGGCCTAACTGTTTAAGACGCTCTACGCGTCTCTCCGCAAGAGCACGCGGCAAGTCAATCGCTTCATGGAATCGTACCAAATCGCGACAGACGACCTGAACGTCAAGAAAGTAGTCTTCAAGTCCTTCATCGGACCAGATAGACTTGCTGCCGTACTTGGTGCTCATGATTGACTTTCCGTGGGCGAGCCTGGCTCGAATGTCATTGATTTTATTGAGGGTCGTCACTGTTTCGGGATAAAAGAGCATGAGGCTCGGCTTGATCAGCGAGAGCTTGCGTGGGGAGTGCATACCATGAACCTCATCCCACAGTTTATTCCTCATCTTTTCATTGGCAAGTTTTGCTTCCCTAACCGGGTTTTTCGTTCCTTTCATTAGTCCCGCTGACGTCTTGGGCATATCGTGAATGAGGAGCGCAAAGATGATGGTATCCAAAGCGTCCTCAACCATAAAATGACCGATCAGTACAACCGCCATCGCTTGGGCATGTTTGGGCGTTAAGTTCTTGTAGAGAATCCGAAGCAAGTGCTCTGCAACCTGTCCCTTCGGGAACCCGAATCTCGTTTCTTCAGTTGCCATCACTCGACCTCATAACGCTCACTCTTCAACGTCGATCCTACTCAAAACGGCAAGGTGTCACGTCTAATCATTGAACATTCTTCAAGACCGGCGCAGAGGACGGTTCCCGGTGCCTTCGACATCCTCGGCACGGCGAACTCGGGGCAGGGCTCAGTTCGATTTTCATGATGCCGCGCAGGTTCAACTACCAACAATCGAACTGACCCCCTCTTGTCTGTGCCCCCATCATTATTCCTTGAGGATTTCCGCAAATCGGGTAAGTTGTCTCACAAAACAAATCCACGGAACGCCGTAAAACACTGCTTTGTAAAACGTGGCGTTTTCGCCTGTTGCCATGAGATCGGGTGCAATGGTGCCGATTAAAACCCAGAAGACTACACAAAAGATTGCCTGCGCAATGGTTTCCCCATAGAGAAGTGACCGACGACTGGATACACTGCTATACAGCATTGGGAAAGAAACAATCACAACCAAGCCCCAAAGTACAGCACCCAACCTGATCACTATACTGACGTTTCCCATCATGCACCTCTCTTTCTCTCGCTTGGTCCTCTTGACTGTCCGGCTCCATTGCCGAACATTGCGGATATGCGTAGTTGCATTTACGCTGAATCCGTTTCACGCGTGTATTATGAAGCACTTACCAATGCGAAGCAAGTCCCGACCGGTTTGGCGCATCACAAGCGCAGGGTCACATCTAACTATCGCGAGGGTCAACTCTTCAGTGTTACAAACACGGCGACAAAACTGACGACTGAAGAGCTAGCTGACCCCGATTACCGATTATTCGCCACGCCGGGGCTACAGTTTGTGCAGGGTGAATATGAACGTCGTGGTACCACCGGTACATCCCGGCGATGTACAGGTCACGGTATAGGTCACCGTGAACGCGTCGTTGGTGAACGGTGAGTAGCTCACGTTCTGAGTGCAGCCCGGCTGATTGGCACCCGCCATCGCGGCGTTGAAAGCCGTCTCCAACGTCCTCTCGAAAAGCTTTAGGTTCACCAACGGGAACGACATGGGATAGGTCGTGGGACCGTAGGTGGACCCGGGAGTAGTGATGCAGTGCTGCGGGTCGCTGCAACACGTGATGGCACCGATACTGTACGAGTAGGTCAACCCGTAGTTGCCTTTAGGCAGATTCGGGAACTTGTCGGACGATCCCGACGTCTTCCCACCGTAGTTGTAAAGTTCCCGGCTACAGCACTCGACCGGGCAGCCGCAACCGGTCACACTGACGTCAGCACCGCCCTGGGTCGAGCCCATTGTGATGTGAATCTCCCCCGACGGGGAGATCGAGTAGTCTGCGATCACTCCCGGAGCCGCCGTGATGGAAACACTCGCGTCCGTGCATCCCGGAGGAATGGCAAACGCCATGGTAACCAGCGCGCCGGCTTTGAGGAACCCCGCACTATTATTCGGCGTAACCTCCTCCAGAAGCGGCCTTCCCGCGAGATTCGCAAGTTTCTGTAGCGACTTGGCGGCGCTGGCGAGTTTGCTCACTGCCGACTTCTCGCTCCACTTGGAGTTGTCGAGGTAGCTCTCCAAGCCAACGAGCTGTTTGTCCGCCGCGTCAATCTTCTTCCCGAACTTTACCGGATCGAAACCAGAAGACGAGAGAGCCGCCTTAGCTTGATTCAGCAAGCTCTCCGCGGTATCGAGCGCGGAGATCGCACTCGCCGAGTCGCCCCCACCGGCGGCAATGCCAGCTAGAACGATTTGGTCGACGCTGGCCCACATGGCATCGGCGACAGCATTGGTCGCCGCCGGCGCAGGCGTGGCCAGCATCATCGCTGCCACCACCGCCACGAAAATCGGAAATACGCATTTCCATTCGAGTCTCCTACCCGACTGTATGAATTCCACATTCATTCTCATTTCCGTATCCTTTCTCCAGCGTAGTCTTTCACGCGGTTTGAACCGACATTTCCCATATGACCTTGATTTAGCAGTTGTTATGCCTGTTTGTGGCGTCCTTTACAATTTGATCTGCCAGTTTTCAGGGCATCGGTCTCCATAGGCTCGACCGGGGTCTGATCTATATTATTCTCCATTCGACAATCGACCGCGAGTCGGTCGCAGTGAGCGCGGACGGCGGCGTGCGTTGGCCGCGTCAAGCCGAAAACGCGATTTACAAACGGAGCACGACGCCTTACTCTCAGTGCAACCTCAACGGAGGAGTGTCATGGCTATCAAGAAGGAACTATCTGTCGTTTTGCCGAATCGTCCCGGCACCCTCGGCGACCTGACTGCCGCCCTCGCCAAGGCGAAGGTGAATCTTCTCGCGGTCGATGCTTCGGGAGGATTTGAGTACAACATCGTTCGTGTCGTGCCCGATAACACAAGAAAAGCCAAGGCTGTGATTAAGCGTTACGGGCTGGATGTCGGCGAGACCAACGTCGTCTGCGTATCGGTGAAGGATGAACCGGGCGCTCTGGCGGAGATCGCCGGCAAGCTCGGCCGCGCCAAGATCAACATCGATTATCTCTACGCCACCGGCGGCACACACGGTGGAGAGGCATTGCTCGTCTTGCACGCTGCCGATAGCAAAAAGGCGGCCAGACTGCTGGGTAGCCTGTAGCCGCGAATCTCATTCGCAGCCCGAGCTTCGCCGCGAAAATGTTTCGCGGCTACAACGTCTCCCTCGCTCGTGCAAACACGGCGTCGAACATCGTTTCCGTCAGTTTGCCAGTATTCGTGTTCTGACGGCTGGGATGATAAGAGGCGATCAGCACCGGCAATGCAGAACCAAGATCGTGTGCGGTGTTGTGGGCGAACTTTGGCAATGGCTTCGCCAGTGTCGCACCCAAGCGTTTCAATGATTTCAGATAGTTGTCAAAAGCAATTTTCCCGAGCGCAATCACCACCTGCGCGCGTGTCAAGCGGCGCAACTCTTCCCGCAGATACTCACTGCAGTTCTCGATCTCGCTCGGCAACGGTTTATTGCCGGGCGGGGCGCAATGGATCACAGCCGTGATGTAGGAATCGATCAACTTCAGCCCGTCGTCGCGCCGTTGCCACGTAGGTTGATTGGCAAAGCCAGCTCTGTGCAGAGCGCGAAAGAGCCATTTGCCGGAGGAATCGCCGGTAAAGATCCGCCCCGTCCGATTGCCGCCATGCGCCGCCGGGGCCAAGCCGACGATTACCAGGCGCGCATTCGGATCGCCAAAGCTCGGCACGGGCTGGCCCCAATAATCCCAGTCGCGGAACTCGCGTTTCTTTTCGCGCGCAACGCGCTCGCAGTACGCCACGAGCCGCGGACAACGGCGACAACAGACGATGCTCGTACTGAGTTTCTCAGCCCAGTTCATGTCGTCTTGTACGCGATCCATTCCGCGTGGAACCGCGCAATGCGTTGTGCCGACTCCCGGAGGCGCTGTGCGGAAACCCCGCCCTGTTCCGCTGCCTTCATGAGAGCTTCGTGCGCGGCGAGCGCCTTCTCTGCACTGTGGCATACGAGGATCACGTCAGCGCCTGCGCGGCACGCTTCGACAACGGCGTCTTCAAGGGAACCGAGTTGTGCGATTGCGCCCATTTCCATATCGTCGGTCAAGATCAATCCCGCGTAGCCCATCTGCCCGCGCAGCAGCTTGGTCATCACGTTGCGCGACACCGACGCGGGGACGGGCTTCGGGCCGTCGAACGCAGGATAATGGCCGTGCCCGACCATGATCATGTTGAGCCGTCGAATCCACGTCGCGTACGGCAGCGCATCCTCGTGCAGGATTTGTTCGCGTGAACGCGTGATCGTCGCCGGATTCTCGTGGGAATCGAGCGTCGCACCACCGAGTCCAGGAAAATGTTTGGGGCATGCGATTACGTTTTCGCGCTCCATCGCGTCGAGGAACGCGCCCGCCCAGTGGATGACTTCGTCTGCGGTGCGCCCCCAGCAGCGTTCGCGCAGCGCGTTGTCCGTCTTCTCGTCAAACAGTTCGATATCGAGCACGGGCGCGAAGTTCACGTCGATGCGCAACTGGTGCAGCCAATGCCCGATCATTCTACCGAAGTCCTCGACCTGCTCGAGCACTCCTGACCGTTTGAGTTGCGGAATCGTCGGGATTTCGCCGATGATATCCCGCAAACGATTCACGCGGCCGTTCTCCTGATCGATGGCCACGAGCGGACGAAACGGAAACTCGCGTTGAAGAGCACCGCAGAAGTCACGAAGCTGCGCTGCAGATTCGACGTTACGCGCGAAGAGCACGACGCCGCCAGGCCGGACGGTGTTGAGCAGGCGGCGGTTGGCAGGCGTGAGTTCGGTGGACGCCAGCCCGATGAAAAGGTGTTGCCCGATTTGCGGAAATGCTTTAGACATCGGCATCAGAAGGTCAAAGTGAGATAGTCGTCGTGTTCGCGGCTGTTTTTACCATGTCGCCGGGCGCGATTGCATCTCAAATCCTCGGAGGCACGCGATGAAGATGTTCAAGGAACTGACGATCGTCACACCGAACAAGCCGGGCAAACTTGCCGAAGCGCTCAGGGCAGTGGCAAGTGCGAAGGTGAATCTCATCGCCATCGACGCGTCGTCTGGCTACGACCTGAACATGGTCCGCCTCGTAACTTCTGGCCCGCAGAAGGCGCGCAAGGCGCTTGAGAAACTCGGCTACAACGTCACCGAGGCCACTGTGCTCGGTGTCACGATCTCCGATAAGCCTGGCCAACTCGCAAGCATCGCTTCGATCTTTGCCAAGTCACACGCGAACATCGAGTACATGTACGCGTCGGCAGTCGCGTACGACCAGCAAGCGATGGTTATCGTGCATGTGGCGGATCCGATCAAGGGCGAGCGGGCACTGCGGGCGGCGAAGGTCATCTGAGAAGGCGGCGGAGACGCGCTGAAGTTGGCAATGGTCAGACGCATGATGTCCTTTGCGGAGGGTTGCCCTCCGACGGGCGCATCTCGACACTACCACCATAGCCAGCCTCGGGCGTTTTGCAGGGCTGTAGGTAGGGCAGACCGCTGGGCTGCCCGTCCCCGAAAAACGCGGCGCGCCCGGCGGTCGCGCCCTACCTCGCACAACACCAGTACGTTCGGTGTTCGGTGGGTTACGGTGGTGGTGCTCAGATACGCCGGTCTTGGCAACCCTTGCCGATGGGCACGTCAGTCGGTGCGTCACTGGCTTTGACGTAGCTGCGTTGAAGCATCCATGCCTCGACCTCTTCGCCGCTGATGTCCGCCAGCATTTTGCCGTCGATCTCGACGCGCGGCGAGAGCGGCTGACCGCTTTTCATCACCACCTCCCAGTAAAATGCGGGATTGTTGATAATGTCGCGATCCTCGTAGAGACCCTCTTGACACTACCACTGACATAGTCAGCAGCCGATAGGCTGGTTGTAGCTGCGAGCCTGCTCGCGGCCTTTGCGATGGCCGATGAGGTACGACTTTGCCGCGAGCAGGCTCGCGGCTACAATCCGGTGGTAGTATCCAGATGCGCCCATCCTCGTACGCAAGATCGTACTTCTTAAGGATCGCTCGGAGGCCGTTGCTCCGGCCGCACGTGGGCTTTAAGTACGCAATAATCCTGGGTTCGTTCATCTATTTTCCCACACTGCACGTCCTCTATGCACCAGGAATGCATTGAATTGGCGTAAAATAAGTCACTGAGTGACTGAGCCGCAAGTGACAATCCTCGTTCTGCACCCCCCAAAAACTTGGAAGGCATATTTTTGCTGGCTTCGACGGGCATGCACGGTGGCATCTAACGTGCTAAAGTAAAAGTAGATAGAGCAAACGATGACGTCCATAACGGCCAATTGCAGAGACCAACTCACCGCTGAGGATTTTCGGGCCATCGGAGTCACGCTGTCCAAAGACCCGCAAAAGACGGCCTCCCTGACCGCGTTACTGACGGATCCTGCTGCGCGTGACGCGGCGCTGGAAAGCGAGCAGCTTTTCCGTGCCTTGCTCGAATCTCCAGAATGCATGGCTGTGTCGCCGCGACTCTATTTTTACGTGCTGACACGACGTTTGCTTTCGGAGTTTGATCGTGAGATTGCGGATTACATCGCCAGTCTGCTTACCGCATTCTTGGATGTGCGACGACTGCGCTCTTTGCCGCACCTGCCCGGCCAATGCGCGGACCATGTCGCCGACATGTTGGCGGCGCTGACGGCTGCCTCTTCCGAAATTGAATTTCACGTCCGCGTCCATGTCGGCAACTACTCGTTGTTCATGTCTGGAATCTTTCCTGAACATCTGCGCCATCGGGCATCTGTCCGCGGCGCACCCGACATTTCCTTCTACGAAGAAGTTGGCAGCACGAACTACCGGCTCGCTTCCGGTCACCGCTTGGCGCATCACCATGCGCTGGCTGACGTGTACCGCACCATCGCCGATCGGTTTTCGGAGGTTCGGCGCGATCTCAATCGTCTGTCCGACGAGTTGCTCTGCCTCGAGCCTGTCTGGAGTCCAGCGCAATGACCCTTCTTCGCGAGATTCAGTTGCTGCTGGAGCGCACCTACGGGCGCACGTGGATAAACATGGAGCAATTCCTTCTGAGCCGGCAGCGGGGCGAGGTGCTGGCTTCCATGTCGGGAGCGAGCGCCGCGCAGATTTCTGATTTGGGCCGAGTGTTCCTGCGGGTTGCGGAAGGCAAGCTGCGGATGGGCATCTATTATGATCGCCGCGTGATTGACGCGCTGGAGGCAAACAATCCACAGTACAGCCTCAACGATGAAAACGTTCTGCCGTTCATGGTCTTTCTGGAGGAATTGGACCACGCGGTGCACGCCGCCCTCAAATTCCGCGAAGGCAGACGCGACATCACCGCTGAAACATTCGTCCGCGACCTAGAGCTGCAAGCCAAGATCGACACGTATCTG
Source organism: Verrucomicrobiia bacterium (assembly GCA_050013395.1). Classification (GTDB taxonomy): domain Bacteria; phylum Verrucomicrobiota; class Verrucomicrobiia; order Palsa-1439; family Palsa-1439; genus JBEKZD01. Next base: position 18,776 of record JBEKFI010000114.1, read on the forward strand.
ATCCTGCAAATGTACTGCGCGTTCTTCAATACACCGAAGCGGCTGACGGATGCTGACCGCCGCTGGCTGAAGGCTTGCGTGTTCGACTCCGAAAATTTTGCCTACGAAGAACCGCTGCTTGCCGAGCGCTACCGCGCCACGAACCACCTGGGTCGCCGTTACGTGCGTTATCTTGACAAGCTGAAGCCCGCCCCGCGCACGACTGAGATTCGACGATTCCGCAAACTGACGTACGGCGAGAAGCAGCAGCGCATCGCCTCGCTGGCGCATTAGCCCGCCCCGTTTGCCCTCCACTCGCTCGGACTAGAAAAGAAGCGGATGCCGCGCGTCCGGTGATTCGCCAAATCGCCGCTGGGTTCTCTTTATCGGCCACTCGTCAATTCCCCCCGTCGGTCGTGATGGGATCGCTAAAATATGATGAGGGCGTGTTGCCCAAATTAGCGTTTGTTATTGTAGCTGCGCTTCTATGAAGCGTGGATTCTCCATTTTCTGAGCAAATTCGGCGCTTCGCAGAAGCGCCACTACATCGGAAGAGACAAGAACGGATTTAGGCAACGCGCCTACGAAACTCGACCCCACAGTCCCGTCCGGCCCGCGCACCCAGAGCAACAGTCGGGGGTTGCCATATTGCCGGCTCGGATTTTGCAGCCGTTTCGCATTTCGATCTCCGAGCTTCGGACTTCAGCGCGTTACCGACGATCGCGACTCGCCAGAATCAGCCACGCCAGATGCGCGGCCGCTGCGATCAGGGCGGCCACGTACGTCATCGCCGCGGCGTTCAGCACGCGATTGACGCCCACCATTTCATCACCCCAGGCAATGCCGCTTCGCTGCAAAATCCGCTTCGCACGCGCGCTCGCATTGAATTCCACCGGCAGCGTAATCAACTGAAACAACACGATCAACGCGTAGGCAATGATGCCGAGCGTGATAAACATCGGAATGCGAAAGAAAAATCCGCCAATCACTACCAGCGGCAACATTTGCGACGCAAACATCGTCGCCGGCACCACCGCCATCCGCACCTGCAACGGCGCGTAAGCATCCTTGTGTTGCAGCGCATGTCCTGCCTCGTGCGCGGCAATCCCGACCGCCGCCACCGAGTCACTGTCGTAAACGCCGGGCGACAGCACGAGCGTCTTTTTAGCCGGATCGTAGTGGTCGCCTAGGAAACTGTTGGCCTGCTGGATGGTCACGTCATAGATGCCCGCGTCCTGCATGATTTTCGCCGCGACCTCTGCTCCCGTCTTCCCTGAGTTGGACGGAATCTGTGAATACTTCCTGATCGCCGAGCTGACGCGAATCTGCGCGACAATGCCCGGCACAAGGATCAGCACCAACAGCAATATCGAAATCTCTGAGTAAGTCATTTGTTATCAGCCTCCAAACTTCGGCTTAACAATACAAGCCCAGACCCAAATTTCAAGACCATTTCATCCCCGCCCGCGCAGCACTCACGGTGCTGAGGGCGCAAGGCTCGCAAAGCGTCCAGCCCGACGGAGCAAATCTTTTCTCTGTGACGGACGAGGACAGGCGCTCCCGCAAACGAAAAGGCGTGACGCTAACCCGGATTATTCTCAGCGCGGCAGAGCCGCAACCAAAGATTGACGGCAACCCACCCCTACGCCCCTCCCAAGAGGGGATTCACCGAAGTTTCCCCTCCTCCGGAGGGGCGCAGGGGTGGGTCCTTCATAGCCTCAAAAACTTCTTGCTCAAAAAACAAGAAACAGATGGATAGTAGCACGATGCGCTTGAAACCTCGACAGTCTGTCACAACTCGAACCCTCACCCTGACCCGCCTGCGCCGAGGCTTCGGCGGGCAGGCCCTCTCCCTTGGAAAGGGAGAGGGGAAATCTCCTCGCCCCGCGTGCGAGGAGAGGATCAATCCCGCTCTGAGCGGGATCAAGGTGAGGGGCAGTTCGTTGCGCAAAACTTCATGAATAAGTCCGGCTAAATTTCCAGCACCTTCGGGAACTTCGTCAGATTGCGTGCGCCAT
>JBEKFI010000115.1:0-10508 GCA_050013395.1 Verrucomicrobiia bacterium
GAGTCATGGGCATCGAGGCGTTTGCCGAAGCTGCGCTATGCCTGCTTCCCGGCTGGCACATCGAGGGGATTGAAGATGTCAACTTCCTGGCTCCGTTCAAGTTCTATCGAAAAGAACCGCGCACGGTGACAGTCGAGGCAGTCGTCCATCCAGAGCACGACAACCTGCTGGCAGATTGCCGCTTGACCGGTGAACGGTTGCTCCCCAACCAAGCCGAGCCACAAATGACAACGCATTTCACGGCCCGGGTGCGGCTTACACCACAGATGCCCAAAGCGACGGCCGTGCCGGAGATGGGATCGCCGAACGGACACATCATCGAAGCTGCCGATATCTATCGCCTCTACTTCCACGGACCCGCATACCAGGTGGTGGAGCGGGCGTGGTGGGACGGACATCGGATTGTCGGGTTGATGGCGAAAGGCCTGCCGCCAAACCATCTGCCGTCCGAGCTGCCAACCCTGATGGCGCCGCGCCTGATTGAGCTTTGCTTCCAAACTGCGGGGATCTGGGAGATGGGCGTGCATGGGCGTATGGGCCTGCCGCAGCACATTGATCGAGTTTCATCATTATTATTGCCGGCCCCGGAATCGGCCGACACTCGCTTATACGCCGTGGTCACTTGCGACCCGGTTTGCACCAGCTTCGATGCGGAGGTAGTGGACGCGAAAGGAAACTGCTACTTGCATCTTAGCGGGTACCGCACGGTCGCGGTTCCCAATGCGGTGGATGCCGAGGGGTTGAAGGCACTACAGGCTGCGATGTCACTCGACGCCGTCGCCGCATGAAGAAGATGAATTGATTGTCCTGACGATCTTGTCCTGACGATCTGTCGATCGGGGGACTTATGGAGCACGAATTTCAACGCGTGGCCATCGTGAATCGCGGTGAAGCCGCCATGCGCTTCATCCACGCTGTTCGCGATTTCAATCAAGAGTTCGGCACATCGTTGCGCACGATCGCGTTTTTCACCGAGCCTGACCGCCACAGCATGTTCGTGCGCGAGGCCGACGAAGCGGTATGTCTCGGTCCCGCTCAGGTCCTCGATCCAAACACCCAGCGACTTAAGAGCAGTTACGTCGACTATGGCCGGCTCGAACGCGCGCTCGCGACGGCGCACGCGGATGCGGTCTGGGTGGGATGGGGTTTTGTGGCCGAGCACGCCGCATTCGCCGACCTTTGCCGCGAGCTGGGCCTCGTGTTCATCGGTCCGGATGGCGACGTGATGCGGCGCGTGGGCGACAAGATCGCCTCCAAACGAATTGCCGAGCAGGCGCAGATACCGGTAGCACCCTGGAGCAATGGGCCGGTGGAAACCCTCGCCGACGCCCAGGGCCATGCTGAGCGCCTGGGCTATCCGTTTCTCATTAAGGCCACCGCCGGAGGTGGCGGTCACGGGATTCGTCTGGTGCGTTCGGCTGACCAACTCCCGCAAGCCTTTGCGAGCGCCCGGGCCGAGGCATTCAAGGCCTTCGGGGATCCAACCGTTTTCATGGAGCAACAGGTGCAACGCGCGCGTCACGTCGAGGTCCAAATTATTGCCGACCACTACGGGACGACATGGGCCGCCGGCGTGCGCGACTGCACCATCCAGCGACGCCACCAGAAAATCCTCGAAGAAGCACCCTCGCCGGCGCTTTCTCCGGAGCAAGATCGGGCGCTGTGCGAGGCGGCGGTGCGCTTGAGTCAAGCAACGGGCTATCACAACGCCGGCACTGTCGAATTCCTGTACGAACCGGAAATCAACCGCTTCTCGTTCATGGAGATGAATACTCGGTTGCAGGTCGAACATCCGGTGACCGAATGCACGACCGGGCTCGATCTCGTGAAACTTCAGATCCACGTCGCGCGTGGTGGCCGCCTGGAAGGCGAACCGCCGCGCACCACCGGCCATGCCATTGAGGTGCGGCTGAATGCGGAAGATCCGGACAACGGCTTTGCTCCGGCTCCGGGCGTTATTGAGCGGTTCAGAATTCTGCCAGGGCCGGGGGTGCGCATCGATACCGGAGTAGCGGAAGGCGATGCCATCCCCTCGGAGTTCGACTCGATGATCGCCAAGATCATCGCCCACGGCAAGAACCGGAAAGAAGCGCTTTCCCGTCTGCAGCGGGCGCTGCGCGAGAGCGTTGTCGTCATCAAGGGCGGTGCCAGCAACAAAGCGTTTCTGCTGGAATTGCTGAACCGCCCCGAGGTGCAGCGTGGAGAAGTACACGTTGGATGGCTAGACCACTTGGCGGCGACCGGTGAGCACCTCTCTAGGCGTTACGCCGACGTAGCTCTGGTTCAAGCCGCGATCGAGACCTACGATGCCCAGTTAGCCGTGGAGCAGACGCAGTTTTATGCGTCGTCGGTGCGCGGGCGGCCGCACGTCCGCCGTGAGGCAGGCCTGACTGCGGAACTACGCTATCGAGGCCATTGCTACTCGCCGAAAACCTATCGCCTCGGCCCTCAGCGATACCGTGTGGAGGTGAATGGGGCTCGCATCGATGCCCAGATCGACCGTTCGGGTCAGTTCGAATGTTGGCTCACCGTCTTCGGACGGCGTTTTCGTGTCGTCTCCGTAGTCCAGGGGATCAGTTACCGGATCGAGGTGGACGGTGTGCTGCACCGGATTGATCGAGATGACGGGGGGGTGGTGCACGCGCCGGCGCCGGCGGTAGTGGTTTCCATTCTCGTCAAACCGGGCGACACCGTTGCGGTTGGCGACCGCCTGGCTGTGCTCGAGGCCATGAAAATGGAGACGCAGGTCGTGGCTTCATTTTCCGGAAAAGTTCGGCAAGTGATGGCCATACCCAACGTTCAGGTGGACACTGGAGCCCCGCTCCTGCAAATCGATCCCGTCGCCGGTGGCGACACGGTTACGGCCGCGGAGCAAGTGGTCTTTGGCACATCCCTTGCGTCGGATGGAACCGCAGAAGCCATGCAAGCCGGCAGCTATCAGAGCCTGGATGAACTGCGCCAGCTCATGTTGGGCTTTGACGTCGATCCCAAGCACACCACGCGTCTGCTCGCCGAATGGGGCGAGAATTGCCCCGTGGACAGCGAGGAAGTAAGACAGCGCGAAGATGAGATCCTCAACATTTTTGTGGACATACGTTCGCTGTTCCAACGCGAGCCGGAGGTGAACCATCGGGCCAGCGGTGAAGAGCCCACCGCCGAGGCCTATCTGTTTTCTTACCTGCGCATGCTGGAGACGCGCGGTGAAGGACTCCCGCCAGCCTTTGTCAGCGCGCTCCAACGTGCGCTGGCTCACTACGGTGTGCAGACGCTGGAACGCTCCCCTGAACTGGAAGAGAGCTTGCTCTGGATCTACAAGTCGCATCAACGCGCGGAGCAGCAAGTCGCCCCGGTTGTGGGCGTCCTCGAGCGGCGTCTGCGGCGCGTCCAGACGCTGTCGCCGCACGCTGAGGAGTCCTTTCGGACGCTCCTCGACCGGATGGCCTCCATGACCAATGGGCTCTTTCCCGCGATTACCGACCTGGCTCGGGAAGTGCGCTATCGGTACTTCGACCAACCGCTGTTTGAGCGGGCACGTCAGCAGGTCTACGAGCAAATGAAGGAACACCTCGCCTATCTAGCTGCCAATCCCGATGCCGCGGACCGCTTCGAGAGAATCCGCGCGTTGGTCGAATGTCCGCAGCCGCTGTTCAATCTAATCTCCGGCCGGCTCGCAACCGCTGACGAAGCCATGCGCAAATTGATGTTGGAGGCGCTGACCTGGCGGTATTACCGGATTCGAAAGCTCACGAACTTTCGCTCCGTGGCTGTGGACGGACAGTGCTGCGCATCGGCGGAGTACGATCATGAGGGAAAGCGTATCCATCTCTTCACCACGCACGCCGAGTACTCCCGGCTCGCGGAGGCGGCGCGGACGCTGTTTCCAATGATCGCGGAAGTCCCGGCAGACCACGACATCGTCATCGATTTTTACGTTTTCCATTCCGCCAGGTTGGGCGACCCGGAGGCTACGCAGCAGGAAGTGCGCGCCGTGCTCAGCCAAGCTGGCTTCCCGCGCTCCATCCGGCGCATTGTAGCGACAGCCTCCGGCACCGGTCACGGCCCGGGTATGGCCGGCATGCATTTCACCTATCGCCCCAGCGGGAATGGGTATGAAGAGGAGAAGCTCTACCGCGGAATCCACCCCATGATGGGAAAACGGTTGCATCTCTGGCGGCTTAGCAATTTCAAGATCGACCGCCTGCCGTCCGTCGAAGATGTATACCTGATCCACGCCGTTGCCCACGATAACCCGAAGGATGAGCGGTTGTTCGCGTGCGCGGAAGTGCGCGACGTAACTCCGGTGCGAGATAAGACGGGTCGCATCGTGCAACTGCCGCATCTGGAGCGCATGTTAGCGGAAGCGCTGGCCGGCATCCGGCTATTCCAGTCGCGGCGGCCGATCCATCAACGCCTCCATTGGAATCGCATACTCCTCAACGTGTGGCCGCCGTTCAATCTTGGGCGGGATGAATTGCGTGATCTTGTGCGCAGACTCGCGCCTGCAACCGAGGGCCTGGGGTTGGAACAAGTGGTGGTGCGCGTCCGCATTCCCCATCCGGCGACCGGCGAGCTGCGCGACATGGTGGTGCGCATCTCAAGCCCGGGCGGCAGCGGTATGCTTACCACCTTCCGGCTCGCCGACAAACTGCAACCAATCAGACCGCTGACCGAATACGACCAGAAAGTAGTTCGGATGCGCCAGCGCGGGTTCATCTACCCTTACGAAATCGTCAAAATGCTCACACCTGCTCCCGAACACACGCGGGCGGAATTTCCAGCCGGCGATTTTGTCGAGCACGACCTTGACTCGGAAGGCCGTTTGGTCGCTGTCGATCGTCCCTATGGTCAAAACAGAGCCAACATCATCGTTGGCATCATCCGCAACTTTACCACCCGGTATCCCGAGGGCATGACACGCGTTCTCATGCTGGGAGATCCGAGCAAGGACCTGGGCGCTATAGCCGAACCAGAATGCCGGCTCATCCTCGCATCTTTGGATCTGGCCCAAGCGAAGGGTGTTCCCCTGGAATGGTTCCCCATCTCGGCCGGCGCCAAGATCTCGATGGACAGCGGAGTGGAAAACATGGATTGGATTGCCCGCGTCCTGCGGGGCTTGGTGGAGTTCACGCAAGCCGGCGGGGAAGTGAATGTAGTAGTGAACGGAATTAACGTCGGCGCGCAGCCGTACTGGAACGCCGAGGCCACCATGCTCATGCACACTCGGGGCATTCTGATCATGACGCCGAAAGCAGCGATGGTGCTGACCGGCAAGCGCGCGTTGGAATTCTCCGGCAGCATCTCGGCCGAGGACAATCAAGGAATCGGCGGTTACGATCGCATCATGGGTATCAACGGCCAGGCGCAGTACTGGGCACGCGATATCGATGAAGCCTGCCACATTCTGTTGCGCCACTATGATCACACTTACGTGGCTCCGGGCGAGCGTTTCCCGCGGCGGGCCGCGACAGCCGATCCCTTTAATCGCGATGTGCAAGTCTATTCTCTCGGCAGGAACACCAATGGCGAAGAGGGATTCGAACTGATCGGCGAGATTTTGTCGGACGAGACTAATCCTGGGCGCAAGAAATCCTTTGATATTCGCAAAGTGATGATGGCCGCCATCGACCAGGACCACGCGCCACTGGAGCGCTGGGCTGGCATGCGCGCGGCGGAGACCGCGGTCGTGTGGGATGCCGATCTCGGTGGCTATCCAGTTTGTCTGATCGGCATCGAATCCCGGCCCCTGCCCCGGTTAGGATTTGTTCCCGCCGACGGGCCGGAGCAATGGACTTCCGGCACGCTCTTCCCGCAATCCTCCAAGAAAATCGCGCGCGCGATCAACGCGGCGAGCAACAATCGACCGGTGGTGGTCCTAGCCAACCTGTCGGGCTTTGATGGTTCCCCGGAGTCGATGCGCAGGCTGCAACTTGAGTATGGTGCCGAGATCGGCAGAGCCGTAATCAACTTCAAAGGCCCCATCGTCTTTTGCGTAATCTCGCGCTATCACGGAGGCGCCTACGTGGTTTTCTCGCGGGCGCTGAATGAAAGCGTCGAAGTGGCAGCCTTGGAGGGAACGTATGCCTCGGTGATCGGCGGTGCTCCGGCGGCAGCCGTGGTTTTCGCCGGTGAGGTTGAAGCGAGGGCCCGCAAAGATGCCCGCCTGCAGCGGCTGAGCCAGGCGATGGCCCAGGCCGAGGGCGCGGAGGAAGGCCGGTTGCGCGCCCAGTGGGACGAACTCTTCAAACTCGTACACTCCGAGAAGCTGGGTGAGTTGGCCGCCGAGTTTGACCGTGTGCACACTGTGCAGCGGGCTCTCGACGTGGGTGCTCTCAATTACATTATTCCGCCCGCCAACCTGCGGCCGTATCTCATCGATGCGGTCGAACGCGGTATCGGAAGAGAGGAGAAATCCGCAAAGTCGGGAACCAGGATGAGGGAAGCGGCCTAGTCTCCTCCAGGGTGAATTGGATGAACGTCTATTGGTTGGAACAATCCGAAGCAGATGTACCAGCGGAGAATGATTGGCTGAGCGCAAACGAAGCGGTCTGCCTGAACAGCATGCGCTTTGCGAAGCGTCGCAACGACTGGCGGCTGGGGCGCTGGACGGCGAAATGCGCCCTGTCCCTTACCCTGGATGTGCCTGCTCATCTTCAGGCGCTTAAGAAAATAGAAATACGCCCGGCGCCGTCCGGCGCGCCCGAGGTCTTTTTCGACAACCAACCGGCAGCGGTCACTATTTCACTCAGCCACCGCTCCGGTATCGCGGCTTGTGCCGTGGCGATATCCGGCGTGGAGATTGGTTGTGATCTGGAAATGGTCGAGCCGCGTAGCGATGCTTTTGTCGCCGACTATTTCACAATCGAAGAACAAGCGCTGGTTGCGCGCGCGTCTGTGGCGGACCGGGATTGGATCCTGGCACTGCTTTGGAGCGGGAAAGAGAGCGCCCTCAAAGCGCTGCGTGCAGGGCTTCGACTCGACACCCGGTCTGTGATCGTCATCCCTTGCGCCGCGTTATTCGACCTTAATGGCTGGAACCAACTCCGGGTTCGTTACACCGGTGGTCGTTGTACCGAAGGGCAGGTCTTCCACGGCTTGTGGCAACATGCAGACAATATCGTGCGAACTGTGGTCGCCGCTCCGCCGCCGGATCCGCCGATTCCCTTAAAGATCCGGGCCAACTACTGCGACAGTGCTTCCCGGTTGAAACCTGTTCCGTGCTGAATCAGGGACAGCTTCCTTGTTGGGACTTGTATGGCACACCGCGACAACCAATTCGATTTCGACTTCATCGTCATCGGTTCAGGCTTCGGCGGCAGTGTTTCCGCCCTTCGGCTGGTGGAGAAGGGATATAAAGTCGCGGTCATGGAGATGGGTCGACGCTGGACGCCGGACAATCTGCCGCGCACCAGTTGGTCCGTCCATCGCTGGTTTTGGCGTCCCAACCTGGGCCTGCGTGGCTTCTTCAACATGCGATTCTTCAGGCACGTGACCATTCTGCATGGTTGTGCTGTAGGTGGCGGGTCCATTACCTACGCCTGTACTCTGCTTTCTTCCCCGGAGAAAGTGTGGGAGACGGGCTCGTGGAGGGGATTGGCCAATTGGAAGGCGGAGATGCCCCGGCACTATGAAACCGCCGCGCGGATGCTGGGCGTCACTGAAAACACGATCCTCGGACCTGCCGACCATCTCCTGAAGAACGCTGCCGACGCCGTGGGATGCGGGCACACTTTTTACCGCACGAAAGTGGGCATCTTTCAGCCCAAGCAGGGAGAACCCGGCAACCAGGCCATCTCTGATCCATTCTTCGGGGGAGAAGGCCCCGAGCGAACCACCTGCATCGCCTGCGGTGGTTGCATGATGGGCTGTCGCTATGGCGCGAAAAATACCCTGGATCTTACCTACCTGTATCTGGCGGAAAAGCACGGCACGCGGGTCTTTCCTGAAACCCAGGTGGTGAGCGTTAAGCCGCTGGGTGCCGTGAGTGATGGCGGCGCCGGATACGAAGTGCGCACCGTGAATTCCACGGCGTGGATTCGCCGACAGCCGCGGCGCTTCACCTGCCGTGGGGTGGTCTTCTCCGCATCCTCGCTGGGCACAATGGAACTGCTCTTTCAGTTCAAAGAGAATGGCTCATTGCCGGCCATCAGCCAGCAGCTGGGCAAACACGTGCGCACTAATTCCGAATCGCTGATCGGTGTACGCATGCCGGGTTACCGTGAAGATTTGTCGCAGGGCATAGCCATCGGTTCCGGCATCTACATTGACCAGCACACCCACATTGAAGCCGTCCGATATCCGCGTGGCTCCGATGCCATGGGCCTCCTGACCACGATCCTGACGAATGGCCGCCCCGGGCCGCGGCGGATTGCACTCTGGCTAAAGAATGTGGTCTCCTCGCTGCTACGCCATCCGCTCAAGACCGTGCGCGTGCTGCAACCGTTGGGCTGGGCACGGGAGTTTGTGATTTTGCTTTGCATGCAGGCGCTCGATGGCGAGATTGAGATGCGCTGGCAACGTCCCTGGTTCTGGCCGTTCCGGAAATTTCTTGTCAGCCGTGGCGAGAAAGTGCCTACCTACATTCCCAAGGCGAATGAGTTTGCCGAAAAGTTCGCGAAGTTGACCGGGGGGTTGCCCATGAGCATGCTTCCGGAGATCCTCTTCAATGTTCCGAGCACCGCTCACTGCATCGGAGGTTGCGTCATTGCCGATTCTGGCACCCACGGTGTCGTGGATTCACAGCATCGCGTTTTCAACTACAAGAACATGTACATTTGCGACGGATCGGTGGTGGCGGCCAATCTCGGCGTTAATCCGAGCCTGACCATTACTGCGCTTACCGAGCGAGCCATGAGTTTCATCCCACCAGCAGCGGACACGGCTTGGAACGATACAAGCCTTGGTTCTTGATCATGTGGAGGAAGGAATGAGAAGCCGAAACAGCCACTTTGATAGTGTCTGCATCAAATCCACCGGTTCTTACGTTCCGTCTAAGATTCTGACCAACGAAGAAGTCCTGGCAAACTTGCTAACCTCGCCAGAGTGGGTCGTGGAAAAGTTGGGGATTCGCGAGCGTCACATCGCTGAACCAGAGGAATACACGTCGGATCTTGCTGCCCGTGCCGGGCTGGACGCAATCGCTTCGGCGGGGCTTGAACCAAACGACATTGACTTGATCATCGTTTCCACGGCGACACCCGACCGCAAGATGCCCTCCTCGGCATGCATTGCGCAGAACAAGATGGGCATTCGCAACCGCTGTGCCGCGTTCGATGTGGCGGCGGTGTGTGCCGGGTTTGTTTACGGCATCACGATCGCCGGCCAATTCATCCAGAATGGTATGTACGAGCGTGTGTTGGTGATCGGCGCCGATACCTTCTCCAAGGTCACGGACTGGAACCACCGCGACTGCGTCGTTTTTGGAGACGGTGCCGGTGCGGTGGTACTCGAGAGGAAGGATCGGCAGAATGGGCTCTTTTCAAGCATTCTCCTCGCCGAGGGCGAAGGAATGGATCAGTTCACTGTCTACCCCGGGGACGCCTACTTCACAATGAACGGAAAAGCGGTTTACCAGAAGGCTACAACCGCGGTGCCCGAGTGTATTCAGGAGATCCTCCGCATAAACGGGCTGGGACTCGAAGACGTCTCGATGATCGTTCCGCACCAGGCCACGGCTGGCGTCCTCAAGCGTATCGCCGAGGTACTCAACATCCCTTTTTCGCGAATCCAGACGAACCTGGAGTCGTACGCGAACACCGCTGGAGCTACAGTTCCGCTGCTCCTGGACCAAGTAAACCGACGCGGTCTCCTCCGCGAAGGCGATCTTCTCTTGCTCGTGTCCATCGGCGCAGGCTGGACTTGGGGCGCAAGCTTATATCGATGGTGAGGTCCGATCTACCATCACCAAAACGGATTGTGAAAGGTGCTACACTCAATTGCTTTGCGCGCGCGCCTGGACGCACTAACCAACCGCATTTGAGGCAATCATGGACATCAGAACTGCAGGAGTAATCGGCGCCGGCACGATGGGCAATGGCATCGTCCACGTGTTCGCCAAAGGCGGATACAACGTCGTGCTGGTCGACGTGGAGCAGAGCTTCGTCGACCGAGGTCTGCAGACCATCAGCAAGAACCTGGAACGCGAGGTCGCTAAGAACAAATTGACGTTTGAGCAGCGTGACCAATCGCTGGCGCGCATCGCGGGCACAACTGATCGTAAGCGGCTGGCCGGCTGCGATTTCGTCGTGGAGGCGGCCAGCGAGCGTTTTCAGGTCAAGGCCGACCTCTTCCACGACCTGGATGCGATGTGCCGGCCCGAGGTCATCCTCTCGTCAAACACTTCGTCCATTTCGATCACCAAGCTGGCAGCGGTAACCAAACGGCCCGACAAAGTCATCGGGATGCACTTCTTTAATCCCGTGCCGGTGATGAAGCTGGTCGAGGTGATCCGTGGACTGACAACCTCGGACGAGACTTTTGCGACAGCAAAAGCTCTCGCCGAGAAGCTGGAG
>JBEKFI010000116.1:0-10492 GCA_050013395.1 Verrucomicrobiia bacterium
CGCTTCAGTTCCGTGGTGAATTCCTGCGTGTCCTTCTGCGTCGGCTTGGACGAGCCAAGTTCAGGCTCGATACCGAGCCGCCCCATTTCGTCGAGGAACCAATGCGCCTTCGCGCCCGACGAAAACCGCGCGTAACCGCTGAGCATCGCCCCAGGTGCGGGGACCTGATCAACGCTGATGGAAAGTTCGCTTTCCGGCTGGAGAGTGGGAGGAGCCTTGGTGCCCCGATCTGCCTGTCGCGGCGCTGAGGCCGCTCCCACGTTGGGTTGTTTCGGCAGTTCTTTCTCCGGCAACTTCACCTCCGGCATCTCGGAGAGCAACAGCCGCAACTCCATATACGTGATCGAGTCGCCCTTCTCCTTCCGAAGGTAATCCTGAATTTCTGAAAGCGTGCGCCCTTCCTTCAACAACTGCCGCACAATCTGCTTACGTTCCTCGTTGGTCATGGGGCAGCAAGACTACACGGAACTCCCGAGTGGCGCAAGCTGCTAGGAGGACTGGCGATTGGTCGGCTGGGTAACTGTAGCGGCGGTTTGTGACCGTCGCCCTTCGCATCACGAAGCTGAACAGAGCTCGTTCACCGCGACAGCCTTCGAGGCAGGATGCACCGCTTCTCAGCGCCACATCACACCGATATATCGCCAAGCGATATATCACAATAGCACCGCTCACCGCATCAGCCTGATACCTTCCACTGGAAGGTATCGGCCACTCCGAGACAGACCAATGTAAATGCAAGCCGAGATGATGTGACCGTTGCACGCCTCGGTTTGCTTATAATGCCGTGAGGATGCCCCCCGCCGTGCCAAGCTGCGAAGTGCTCTCGCTGCCGGGCACTCCACCCCAAACTATTTGACTCTCTGAGCTCCTTTGTGCCAATGTGCTGCGTGGGATCAGGCGGTTGTGAGCGGCGCTCGGCAAACCATTAAGAACCAAAGGACCGGCAGCATCATCGTCCAAGCCGCTGGCAACGGCATCAATATCACCGTCGGCAGCCCGTGGCTGACCCTGATTCCCGTGCAACGCCGCCTCAAGGAAACTCCCATTACCGGCGAAGTCCAACTGCTCGCCCGACTCGAGCAAAGCCAAACAAAGGAGTAGAACCATGGGCTATGCGGCGATTGCGATGCAGGTGGTGGAGTTTCTGAAGCCGTATGTGGTCGCCGGGGGCGGGTTGGCCGCCGGAGGAGCTATGGCCAAGGCCGGGGAGGAGTGTTGGGACTGGCTCAAAGGGCGGTTCACGAAGCCGGCTCAAGCGGAGGCGATCCGCGATGTGATATATGCTCCGTCCGAGCCACTCTCGTGGGAAGCTTTGAAGGTACAACTCCAAAAGGCGCTCAAGGACGACGAGTCGTTCCGCAACGAACTGCTGGGGCGGCTCCCGAAGGAAATGCGGAACCGCTTCGCACTGCAGGCGGCCAGCGCCAAGGGCAGTGGAAACGCGGTTGCCCAAGCCCAAGGTGAGAACATTCAGATTCAGATCAACCGGCCGGGCCGGTAGCTGCCCGCGCTAGATTCGTGTGAGCAACGGATCACCGTAACCGGTGTTTTATGACCTCCGATTCTCTGTGCCCACCGTATTACTATCTCTGAGAATTTTGTCAGCCTGCGAACATCTTACGGGCAACCCCCTCACCTTGATCCTCTCCCCCAAACGGTGGGGGAGAGGTATCCCCTCTCCCTCGTCGTGTAAGGGAGAGGGTCAGGGTGAGGGTTCATGTCGTTTGTACTGTGGTTGCGGCTACGCCGCGCTGTGTCTCTGTGGTTGAATTGTCCGCCGTTCTCCGTTTATAAGCATATCGCATGAGCACTGCAGCGAACGAGATTCCGAAGGCGTACGAACCGAAGAATGTTGAGGAGAAGTGGTACGCGGAGTGGTTGGCGAAAAGCTGCTTCACCGCCAACGCCGCGTCCGCCAAGCCGCCCTACTCCATCGTCATTCCGCCGCCGAATGTGACGGGCGTGTTGACAATGGGGCACGTCCTCAATAACACGCTCCAAGACACTCTCGCCCGCCGCAAACGCATGCAAGGCTACGAAGTGCTCTGGCTGCCGGGCACCGACCACGCCGGCATCGCGACGCAAACCGTCGTTGAGAAGACGCTGCGCAAACAAGGCGTCATCAAGCACCGCGAAGACCTCGGCCGAGAAAAGTTCCTGGAAAAGGTCTGGGAATGGAAGGAGAAGCACGGTGGGATCATCATCCAGCAACTCAAGAAGCTCGGTTGCTCCTGCGATTGGTCGCGCGAACGGTTCACGATGGACGAGGCGTACTCGCGTTGCGTGCTTCAGGTCTTCGTTGATCTGTACAAGAAGGGCCTGATCTATCGCGGCAAACGAATGGTCAACTGGTGCCCCGTCAGCCGCACCGCGCTAAGCGACGAAGAAGTCATCATGAAGGAGGTGGACGGCCACCTCTGGCATATCAAGTATCCGATTGTGGAAGAGAGTTCTGGTGGCGCAGGCGTCCCTGCCTGCGGTGAGTTTCTCGTCGTCGCCACCACGCGGCCGGAAACGATGCTCGGTGACGAAGCCGTTGCCGTGAACCCAGAAGACCCGCGGTACAAACAACTCGTCGGCAAAAAGCTTCTGCTTCCGCTGAAGAACAAACAGATTCCCGTCATTGCCGATGCCGTAGTCGATCCAAAGTTCGGCACCGGCTGCGTCAAGGTTACACCCGCGCACGATGTCGCCGACTACGAGATGGCGTTGCGGCACAACCTGCCGTTCACCGTCGTCATCGGTCCCGATGGCAAGATGACCGAGGAAGCGGGCGAACCGTTCGAGGGTCTCGACCGCATGGAAGCGCGCGAGGCGGTCGTGAAAGAACTCGAAGAGGACGGCCTGCTGCTCAAGACTGAGCCGTATCATCACAACGTCGGTTACAGCGAACGCGCCGACGTACCCATCGAGCCGTACCTGAGCGAACAGTGGTTCCTCAAATATCCGCAAGTCCCCCGCTCCACCGACGCCGTCGAGCAAGGCAACGAGATCAAGTTCTACCCGGAGCGCTGGACCAAGACTTACGCACATTGGATGCGTAACCTCCGCGACTGGTGCATCAGCCGCCAGCTCTGGTGGGGACACCGGATTCCGGTGTGGTATCGGAAGAATAGTAGCGCGGGCGTCTCGCCCGTGTCGTCCGTTGCATCCCAACAGAACGGGCGAGACGCCCGCGCTACTAACATCTACGTCGGCCTCACACCGCCACCCGACCCGGAAAACTGGGAACAAGACCCTGACGTGCTGGACACATGGTTCAGTTCGTGGCTCTGGCCGTTTGCGACGATGGGTTGGCCGGAGAAGACTGACACGCTGAAGAAGTTTTATCCGACGACCGACCTTGTCACCGGGCCCGACATCATTTTCTTCTGGGTCGCGCGGATGATCGTGGCGGGCTACGAGTTCATGGACGAGAAACCGTTCGGGAACGTCTATTTCACCGGCATCATCCGCGACGCCATCGGCCGCAAGATGAGCAAGAGTCTCGGTAACTCACCCGACCCGCTCGACCTCATTGCCAAATACGGCGCGGACGGTTTGCGGTTCGGCCTGATGCACATCGCGCCGCAGGGCCAGGACATTTTGTTCGACGAGAAACGGTGCGAGGTCGGGCGCAACTTCATGAACAAACTCTGGAACGCCGCCCGGTTTATCCAGATGCAGCGTAGTAGCGCGGGCGTCTCGCCCGTTTCGTCGGGAATAACACAGAACGGGCGAGACGCCCGCGCTACTTACAACGCTCACGACCTCAAGATCCTCTTCGAGATGAACGACGCGATCACGAAGGTCAGCAACGCGCTCGATGCGTACAAGTTTAACGAGGCCGCGAAGGAACTCTATGACTTTGTCTGGGGCGATTTCTGCGACTGGTACATCGAAGCCAGCAAGGTCGTGCCGAATATTCCGGTGCTTGACGAAGTCTTCTCGGTCATCCTGCGCCTTCTGCACCCGTTCGCACCGTTCATCACTGAGGAATTGTGGCGCGGGATGGGATACGGCACCGACACAATCCAATTTGCGCCATGGCCGCTACCGCGTGCCGTTCTCGGCGCGACCGCCGAACACGCCGCGAAGGTGGAAACACTCTACGAGCTAGTTACTGCTGGCCGATATCTACGCAACCAATACGGCATCGATCCAAAACAGAGGCTTGAGTTCGTCATCAAACCCAACGTCAACGAGGACTTATTCCGAGATGAGATTGCCTTCTTGAAGATGCTTCTGAACGCCGCAAACGTTACTCTTGATCGCAATTACTGGGGCGGTGGGACCGGGTGGGTCACGAACGCAGCGACCATTTTCATGGTTGGCAGCGCGGCTGCAGAGGCGGAGAAGAAGCTGTTGATCAAGCAGCTTGCCGACGTTGAGAAGCAACTTGCCGCGACGGAGTCGAAACTGGCGAACGAGAGTTTCGTCAGCAAGGCCGCGCCGATTGCGGTGCAGCGCGAGCGGGACAAGCAGCAGCAATTGCGCGAGCAGCGCGAGAAGATTCAAGCGCTGTTGCGCGCGCTTCAGTGATCAAACTGATCGAGGTAATCGCTGATCGGGTTGTGACGGTTTTTCTCGAGCGTGTGAATCTGGTCCAGAGTTTGGAAATAACCGGTGAACAAACCCGTGAATTCCTCTGGCGAATAGATACGCTCCTCCTGATCGAGGTACTCCGTGATCCGTTTCGTCTTTTGGTCAGCGGCGGCGCGGCTGCGGTTGGCAATGGCAATGGCCCGCCTGTATTGGCTGAGCTTCTCGTTCATCAACAAGATCATCGCTTCGGCGTAGCCGTCAATCACCGATCGATACAACGGGTGCGCCTGACTCCGCAATGTCTCCAGATTGTTGAATTTGCCTTTGAGCACTTCCTTCAGCCACGGCTTCTCGTAGTAGCGCCACAACTTCTCCATCGAGACTTGCGTCCTGACCTCGGTTTCGCCCTTCCCGCCACTTTGCACGAGCGCAGTCGGCAGGATCGCATCCAGCCGACGAGCCGTCTCCTCAAGCGACAGGTTTTGGGCGACGACCGTCGCGGTGCATTGCGCCTGTTGGATGCTCCACCATTTCTCCAGCGTCACCTCCTGGGGAAAGTCTGTCCCATACACCACTGAGAAGGCATTGCTGACGGATTTGGTTGCACCAAGCTCCATCAGAAAACGCTGCATCTTCTGGGTGCCGTTCGGAAGCGAAAACAACCCCTCCGTCAGCATCCACGCGTTGGCGCGAAAGAGTTCCCGCTCGGCAGGATCGGACGGTAGCGTCATCGTCTTGATCAACTCGGAAGCCGTCTGAGGCCGTCCCGCGCTGACCGAGCGGCGCGCAACTTCCAGCAAGGAATCCGCGCGCCCTTCGAGGGATTCGGCCAGTCCCTGCGCCAGCCATGGAGGAATTGGCGCCCGGATGTAGCCAGTCGTTCGGGAAGTCGGCTGCTCGCGATTGGCGAATTCGTCGCACAAAGTTTTAACCACCGCGACCGCCATGAGTCGTCCGTCGAGCGGCGGCGGCGTGACGCAGGTGATCTGGTACTTGAGGTGAATCTCATTCTGGAATGCGTCCACGCTGATTGGAGGCATCCCAGCCGTGGAGGAATCGCGTTCGCGGAGCACGACAATGATCGGGTCGCGCCAGTTGTCGGGCATGTTGAGTTCCGCGAGCCAGGCGCGCTTCACGCGTTCAGCGAACACGCAAATGGCCGATGAGAACAACGGGCTGGATGCGTACGCAGTGAATTGTATCGAGGCGCTGGTCGTACGGGACAGTACAGCGTTGGTCGTGTCCGCGCGCGCCGCCGGCGCCAGCACGCCCGCCACACCAACCACAATCATCAGCGCCAGCCAAGGATGAAGGCGTCGCGCATCCACGGCGATCCCGGTCGTATCAACGCGGCGTGGGCGTCTTCCCGTCGCCCTTCGGTTGATACTTGAGCACGATGTGATTGTGATCGACCGAGATGGAGGTCAGTTGGTCAAGCAGGCTCTTTTCGTGATCCAGCTTGCTCAGCAACCGCCCAAAACAGTTTTGCAGCAGACTTGTGCTCTGCAAAATCTTCGGGTGGATCGGCATCTGACCGATCGCGGCTGCTATCGGTTTGAACTCGAAGTGACCTTGTTCCGTCGTGGGCACGCCGGTATAGCTGATGAAGATTTTCTTCGAGAGCGCATCTCCAAGTTTTGCTATGCCAAGAAAGTTCAATTTCAGCGTTCCATCGCCGAGTTCGACCTGCAACGTGACGGGAACCACCGTAAAGCCACTGCCCGCATGCTTCTCCAAGCCCAGGCTGTCGATAAACGCGTTCAGCTCGGCCGCCGTGATTTCTATCTCGAACAGTCTCTTCTGGAGCAACAGTTGCTCCAGCGCCAATCGCTTGCTGTCCGCTGCCAACAATACGGCATTGGTGGGTTTCACGGGCTGGATGTCAGGCACTTGGCAGATCAAATAAATCCCCCAGATGAGGAGCACCAGAATGACGATCCCGATGACCCGATTCACAATGCGCCCGGCGGTCCGCTGTTTCCTGTGGTGGATAATCTTCCCGCCCCTGCTCGTAGGTTTGACCTTGTCCAGATCAAGTTTGGCGCCGCATTGATGACAGAAAATCCGGCCCAGTTCGTTATCGTAATTGCATTTGGGACAAATCAGCATCTTGCACTCACTCCTTGGCAGTCTTGTTTGCCTGTGGCTTCGGCGAAGTCGATTCCTTCGCGCCCGACGAGGCGGCCGCCGTCGCGTCGCTCTCCTTCTTCGCCGCCTCGGTATAGCCCGGCTTGCGATAATCCGTGGCGTAAAAACCCGATCCCTTGAAAATAATCCCCGCGCCCGTGCCGAACAGCCGTCTCACGCGACCGCGACACTTCGGGCACGTCTTCTTCGGGTCGTCCTTGATGGACTGAAACAACTCGAAGCGATGGTGGCACTTTTGGCATTCGTATTCGTACGTTGGCATACCCGAAAAATCGCTTTCTTATCGAAGAATCTTACTGCCAAGTCAATCTGAATTCAAAAACGACTTCAACTTAGGCTTGAAAAACCGCCTCCACCGCGTACGATACCGCACGCTCGACTAGGAGAACGCTTGAAATCCCAAACCCAATTCAACCTCGACCAATATCTCGATCGTGTCGGTGCCCGCGTCAATGCTGCGCTCGACAAACTTCTACCACCCGAAACAGCCGATCCGCCTACGATCCACAAAGCGATGCGCTACTCCATTTTCGCGGGCGGCAAACGGATTCGTCCCGTGCTCTGCCTCGCCGCGTGCGAAGCCGTCAACGGCAAGCCTGCCGCAGCCATGCCGCTCGCCTGCGCTGTCGAATGCATACACACCTACTCGCTGATCCACGACGACTTGCCGTGCATGGATGACGACGATCTGCGCCGCGGCAAGCCGACCAATCATAAAGTCTTCGGCGAAGGCATCGCCGTGCTCGCGGGCGACGCGCTGCTGACGGAAGCATTCGCCCTCGTTGCCAAAGCCAAACCGCCCAAACGTTATCCTGCGAGCATGCTCGTCAAGGAACTGGCGTATTCCGCCGGCAGTCTGCGGCTGATCGCGGGCCAGGTTCAGGATTTGGAGGGCGAGAATAAACGAGCCACGCTCGACGAAGTCAAACGCACGCACCTCAACAAGACCGCCGCGCTCATCACCGCTTCGATTCGACTCGGCGCGATGGCCGGCAACGCCACGCCCGCGCAACTCGAACGTCTCACCCGCTACGGCCAAGACCTCGGTCTCGCGTTCCAAGTAATCGACGACATCCTCGACGCGACAAGCACCAAGGAGATCATGGGCAAGAGCGTCCGCGCCGATCAGAAGACCCAGAAATCAACGTTCCCGTCGGTGCTCGGCATCGACAAGTCGCGGCAATTCGCCGCCGACCTCATTGCCGATGCCCGGACCCAACTGGAAGCCTTCGGCAAATCCGCCGAACCGCTCCGCGCCATTGCCGACTTCTTCCTCACGCGCCAGAACTAGACTACCCTCTCGCCTGTCATTCTGAGCGAAGCGAAGAACCTCTGCATCGCTTGCTCACGCGTGGGCTTTCCAACTGAGGCCCTTCTCCCGCGACTGCGGGATCAGGGTGACAACCTGTGAAGGATAAGTCCTGCCGCTCGCTCGCTCGCTCCCGAACCGCCGAGACTGCTGACAACCGCCGACAGCTCACTTTGCATCGCTTCGCGCTTGGAGGCATTCTCCAAAAGTTCGCGTGCGATAGCGGCGATGCGCTCAAGGTTCGCTTCGTGCTGGATGAACTCGGGCACGATTTCGCGGCCCGCAATGACGTTGGGCATGGCGAGCCAGTTCACCTTCACCACCATACGCCCGACCAGATAGGTTAGCCAGTTGACTTTGTACACGACGATCATCGGGCAGCCGAAGTAGGCGCACTCCATCGTCGCCGTGCCGCTGGCGGTGATCGCCAACGCCGCGCGCTGCATCAACTCGTGCGCCTTGCCGACCTCGACTGTCACGCGCGGATGCCCCGTCACGCTCAGAGCGTGATTAATCATCGCCGCTGACTGCTCGTTCACCGCCGCTGCGATGAAGTCCACGTCGTTCGCCATCAAGTCCACAACCTTTGCCATGATCGGCCAAATCTTCGCCACTTCGCGCTCGCGGCTGCCGGGCAACAGGAGGACGAGCTTTTCCTCTCGTTTCATCCCTCCGCCCTCATCCCTCATCCTTTCCGCAAGTGGGTGTCCGACAAATTCCACGTGCAGCTTCGGTGCGTGCTTCGCGTACCAGTCTTTCTCGAACGGAAAGATCGTCAGCATCAAATCCACGTCGCGCTCGATTTGCTTCGCGCGGCTGGCGTGCCATGCCCAGAGTTGCGGCGAGATGTAATAGACAACTTTAATCCCGCGCCTCTTCATTTGCGCGGCAAATCGAAGATTGAAGCCCGGAAAATCCACCAGCACCACGGCATCGGGCCGACGTGCTTCCGTCTCGCGCACCAATTGTCGGAAGATGCGGCGGAACCTGCCGTAGTTCCTGAGCACCTCCACCAAACCAACGACCGCATGCTCGGTCAGATCGAGCAGCAACTCCATCCCAGCCTCGCGCATCTTCGGTCCGCCCGCTCCGAAAATCTTCACGCCAGGAGCTCTCGCGTGCAGCGCCTTGATCAACTCCGCTGCATTAGCGTCACCCGACGCTTCGCCGGCGATGAACATGAGGGAACGCACTGTCATTCCGTCCGTTCCCCTCCTGTGGAGGGGCGAGGGGCTTGCCCGCCTGTGGCGGGTAAAGGTTGCCGCGCCGTCTGTTGCTGAATCCACATTTCAATCTGGTCCGTCACTGACTGTGAGTCAGCCACAACTTCCTGCTCGGTGAATCTCAAGAACCGCACACCGAGGCTTTCAAGTCGTTTCTGTCGTGCAACATCGCGGGCTCCTTTCAGCGCATGACTCCAGCCATCGATCTCAATCGCAAGGCGCAGTTCCTTGCAGTAGAAGTCCACAATGTATTCGTCGAGCGGCCGCTGACGGTCGAGGTCGTAACCGCACATTTGTTTTCCCTTGAGCTTCATCCACAGCAACACTTCCGCACGGGTCATATTCTTCCGCAATGTGCGGGCTCGTTCCTTCAAGCCGGGGTTGTAGGGGATGATCCGATGCCGCATGACGCTCCATAGTAACGAGACCAAGGGCTGATGACAACGACGGAACCCACCCCCGGCCCCTCCAAGGAGGGGAGCGGAGAATTGGACGACTGGTCGGGCGGCTGAATTATTTCCCTCCCTGGAGGGGTCAGGGGTGGGTGATTTTCTCCGTAATCTCCATTGCGACCTCCAGCACCTGCTTGCCGGCTTCGCCGGTGACGAGAGGGTCGCGGTGGAGGCGGACGGATTCGATGAAGTGTTGCAGTTCGAGCTTGAGCGGTTCGTCGCGCTCGATGGGGACAGGTTCGCGGACGATCTTTTTACCGGCGAACTCGCTGACGATGCTGGCGTGTTTGCCCGCCAAGAGCTTCTTGAGCAGACCCGATTCCTGCGCGTCGTTGTCGGCGACGCGGTAGAGTTCGCCTTCCTGTTTCATGTAGTCGAGCGAGATGTAGGCGGCGCCGTGTTCGGTGCGACCGAAGATGCGAATCTTGCGCATCCGCTCGGCGGAGACACGGCTGGCGGTAATGTTGGCGACGCAGCCGTTGGCGAATTTCAACCGGGCATTGGCAATGTCTTCGCTCGCGCTCAGCACAGGGATGCCGACGGCGTCGATGGCCGCCAGCGGAGATTTCACCAGCGAGAGCACGACATCGAGATCATGAATCATCAAATCAAGTACCACGCCGATCTCCGTGGAGCGGCCGGGGTACGGCGAGAGGCGGTGCACCTCGATGAAGCGCGCTTCCTTCAACACGTCGTTGAGGTAGCGCATCACGGGGTTGAATCGCTCGACGTGGCCGACCTGCAGCACGCAACTATTCTTGCGCGCCAGCGACACGAGTTCCTCCGCCTCTTGCAGGTTGTTGGTGATCGGTTTTTCGACCAGCACGTGCTTGCCG
>JBEKFI010000117.1:0-10368 GCA_050013395.1 Verrucomicrobiia bacterium
GCCCGCCTTCATCGAGCGCGTATTTGGCGTTTCCGATCAAGTTCACCAGGATTTGCAGCACCTTGTGTTTCTCCACCAATACTGGCGGGGCCTCGGCGTACTCGCGTACGATTTGCACGTCGTGATGCGCCAGCGTAGCGGCATTCATGCGCAGCGCGTCCTCGACCAACTCGGCTACGGGCAGCAATTCCACCGCTCCAGAGACCTTGTAATAACCCTGCTGCATCGCAACAATCTCTTTGATGTGCTCGACGTTGCCGCTGAGCAATTGAAGCTCCTTGAGGATCTCCGCCTGCTCCTCGGCCAAGTGCTGGGCGAGATTGACCAGGTAACCGGGCAACTGTGTTCCTTTTGGATCGCTGTTGAGAAAAGCGGCCAAATCATGTTCATGCTCCTGAAGCAATCCAGCCGCCTTGGCCAGGTTCGAGACTTTGGATTTCCGAACCTTATCCGATACGACTGCAAAAGAGACGTTCACGCTGTTGAGCACA
The DNA here is from genome assembly GCA_050013395.1 of Verrucomicrobiia bacterium. Classification (GTDB taxonomy): domain Bacteria; phylum Verrucomicrobiota; class Verrucomicrobiia; order Palsa-1439; family Palsa-1439; genus JBEKZD01. The sequence continues at coordinate 492 of JBEKFI010000117.1, forward strand.
TTGCCGACGTTGTGCAACACGTCGGTGACCACCTCCGCCATGCCCGCCTGCCGAGAGCTATCCAACAACTGCTTGTGCAGGTTCTCCAGGTCTGCCTCAGCCCGCTTGCGCTCGGTGATGTCCCGGAAAAAGCCATTGTTGCATGCCCTGCCATCAAAAGTGATCTTGATCGCGTTGATATCAGCATAAACAGTCGTCCCGTCCTTCCTGAGGCACGGCATGTCCAGTGCAAGAGTTTTGTCTCCGCGGGCCTGGGCTTCGAACTCGGCTGCGACCCTCTGCAAAGCATCTTTCGGGTGAATGCTGGCCACGCTCATCGTTCTCAATTCCTCCTCGGTGTATCCCAGCATTCGACATAGGGCGGGATTCGCCCACTTGAACATCTTGGTCTCAATGTCGGCAATCAGGATGCCATCGGGACTTGCTTGAAAGATCGCGCGGTATCTTGCCTCCGAATCCCGCAGCGTATCCTCCATCCGCTTGCGCTCGGTGATGTCGATACAAGTTCCGACCCATTCCAGGATGCTTCCGTCTTCTTTAAAGACAGGAAAACCGCGGGCTAGAAAGTGCCGATAAATTCCGTCATGCCTGCGCATGCGGTATTCGACCTCATAGCTGCTTTTTGCAGACACAGCTTTATTCCATGCCTGCAGGGTGTGCGCAAGGTCATCCGGATGAAGGGCTTTCACCCATCCTGAACCTTTGGCCTCTTCGTAGGTCTGACCGGTAAATTTTCTGAACGACGGCACATCCTCTTCAATTTCTCCGTCAGCATTGGTAACCCATGCAATTCGACCCGTCACATCAATATAAGACCGATAGCGCGCCTCGCTTGCGCGCAATTGCGTTTCTTTCTGCTTTAACTCGGTGATGTTCTTTCCGATGCCGCAAAGAATCCTCTGATGCGATAAATCCTCTATCACGCTGCCGGAAAAAAACATTGGGATCCTTCTGCCATCTTTAGTTATGAATTCCTCTTCGACGGCAACATGCCCTTTCCTAAACGCTTCTTGAATGGCATCGGTTATATTTGCCGCGCCCTCCTTGGTAAAAAAATCCGTGGACTTCATTCTGGCAACTTCATCATGCGAGTAACCGCTTACCTTTTCAAAGGCCTTGTTCCACCTGATAAAATTTCCCTGAATATCAAATACATAGAAGACGTCGTCTACAGCATTAATCAGATTGTTGATAAACTGTTCGTCGGCCACGCTCAGGGTATAGACCTGTTCGCCGCGCTCGCCGGCGACCACCACCGCGTCCACTTCCCCGTTGCGGATGGCGCGCAAGACCTCCTCGGCTTCGGCCAGCCGGGCGCGGAGGTCTTCCAGTTCCGCCGCGAGTTCAGGTCGTGAATGCTTGTCTGTCATAACACGGTGGCTCCCGTCATTATAGTTTTCTCCGGCAAAAGGGCGATCACGCGGAGGTTCTGGACGCGGGGATCAAATCCAGCCCCACCAGAACACGCTCGATGTTGGAGAGGTCGCCGATGATCCTGCGCACCGGTTTTGGGAGCTTACGCACTAGGGTGGGGATGGCCAGAATCTGGTCGTCCTTGGCCAGTTGGGGCGTCACCATCAGGTCAATCACCTCAATCCTGTAGCGCCGCCCTTTCAGGTGGTCGTCACAGAGGCGCTTGAGGTTGGCAATCGCCACCAGCGATTTGGGCGTCTGCCCCGCCACGTAGAGTCGCAGTTTCCAAAGGCCCGCGGGTTTCGCACGTGTTGCTTTGGCAGAATCGGTCTTGCACTTGGTTGTTATGGTGAATCTCCTTACTTGTGTTTTGGTGTCTTTCCCGCGGCGTTGGCATCGGACTGCCGCAGGCGGGCCATTTGGACGCGGTCACGGGCCAGGACCCCGGCGCGCTTCTGGTCCTGCCCAATCATCTTTGCCGCTTCCACTTGCTCGACTTCATGCTCTGCCCTCAGCACGGCAATCTGCGCCTCCATGGCTTGCCGCTTGCGCACCAGCTCCCGGCTCTTGCCCTCGACCTCCTGCGCGCGGAAGAGACTCTGGGCTTTCTCCCGCGCCTCCAGCGCATCCCGCGCGCTGCCGGTGAGCAAGACCCCCGAAGGCCCGACATACACGTCCCGCAGTTCCGCCCCGTGATCGGTCAGCAGGAACTCGCGCACCTGGTTCGAGTGGGCCATGCCGCGCGACTTCAGGATGTGCAGCACGCGGTTGCGCTCCGCACCGCTTTTTATCTCCCGCATCAGAAGCCAGGTGTCCATCAGCGACGACACGCCAATGTCTTTGGATTCCATGAATTCGCCGCTCGTGGTTAGGCTCGTGAACAACGCGGTGATTTGCTGAATCTTGAAAAAGTCAATCAGCCGCGTCAGCATCTCCTGGATCTCCGCCAAACTCCCGATCGAGGTGAAGTTGGTAATCGGGTCAATGACGACAACCCGTGGTCTGAACTGGCTCACCAGCTTATGGATGGTCAACAGGTGCATCTCCAGGCCGAATATCGTGGGCCGTTCCGCGTGGAAGAGCAGCGTCCCGCGCCGCGCCGCCGGTTCCAGGTCAATGCCGATGGAGCGCATGTTGCGGATGATCTGGCTGGACGATTCCTCGAAGGCAAACCACAGGCACCGCTCGCCGCGCGCGACGGTCCCTTGGGCGAAATACGCCGCCAGACTCGTCTTGCCCGTGCCCGCCGCGCCGGACACCAGCACGCTGCTGCCGCGATAGTAGCCCTTGTCCCCCATCATCGCATCCAGGCGCCCAAGGCCCGATGACACGCGCTCGGTGCTCGCTTTGTGCTTCAGCACCATCGAGGTGACCGGCAAAATCGAGATGCCGCCCTCGTCGATCATGAACGGATACTCGCTCGTGCCGTGGGTCGAGCCGCGATACTTGACGATCCGCAGTCGGCGCGTGGCCATCTGCCCATCCACGCGGTGGTCGAGCACGATCACGCAGTCGGCCACGTATTCCTCCAGCCCGTAGCGGGTCAGGCTGGTTTCGCCCCGCTCGCCGGTGATGATGGCGGTGACGCCTTTGGTCTTCAACCAGCGAAACAGGCGCTGCAGCTCGGCGCGCAGGATGGCGGTGTTGGACAGCCCGGAGAAAAGCGCCTCGACGGTGTCGAGCACTACGCGTTTGGCGCCGATGCTGTCAATCGCGTGCCCCAGCCGGATGAACAGCCCTTCGAGGTCATACTCGCCCGTCTCTTCGAGCTCGCCGCGCTCGATGTGGATGAATTCGAGCACCAGTTTTTTCTGCGCGACCAGCGCCTTTAGGTCATGCCCGAGCGAAGCGAAGTTCTTCGCCAGCTCCATGGCGTTCTCCTCGAAGGCCATGAAGACGCCCGGCTCGCCGGACTCCACCGCGCCGCGCACGAGGAATTCCATGGCCAGCAGCGTCTTGCCGCAGCCGGCGTCGCCGCACAGGAGGGTCGGCCGCCCCTTGGGCAAACCGCCGCCGGTGAGTTCATCCAAGCCTTGGATGCCGGTGGGCGCTTTGGGCAGCGAGGGGCTGCGGCGGGGCTTACGGGTTACATTTCTGGATTCGTTGTGTTTCATAGGTCGTTGCTACGTTAGCGGTTTTCATCCACATAATATACGCAGCCTCCATGCCAGCCAGGAGACGCCGCCCGTACCGCCCCCTTGACCACGTCTCGCGGATTTCGCGAAACGACCCAATTGCGCGGGGTTTTACAAATTTGTACAGAGCCGACCAGATCCCTGTCGAAGATCGCGCCCGAGCCGCGTCCACGAGTTCGCGGAATCTGCCGGTTCCGGATCGAAAACGATCGTGTCATCGAAGACCCCATATCTCTTTGGCTGGGTTCCCGCAACATTTCAGTCGATCCATGCGAGCGCGGGGGCGCATCTGAACACTGCCACCGACATCGTCCGTAGCCGGTGGGTTGGTTGTAGCTGCGAGCCTGCTCGCGGCCTTTGGAATCGACGACAATGTACGACCTGCCCCGAAGGCTTTCGGGGCTACAATCCGGTGGTAGTGTCAATATGCGCCCCGAGCGCGGACACCTTGACTTGCCTGAAAGCTTCGTGCCATAGTCCGCGCCTGTCATGGCGGAGAAAAAACAAGCTGGGTCGATGGACAAGATCGTCGCGCTGTGCAAGCGGCGCGGGTTCATTTTTCAATCGTCGGAGATTTACGGCGGGATCAACGGCTTCTGGGACTACGGCCCAGCGGGCGCCGAACTGAAGCGCAACATCAAAGACGCATGGTGGAACGATGTCGTGCGCAGCCGCACGGATGTGGTCGGCATCGACGGCACGATCATCACCCATCCGCGCGTCTGGGAAGCCAGTGGCCACACGACGGCTTTTACCGATCCGATGGTCGATTGCCGCTCCTGCAAGAAACGTTATCGCGCCGACCAGCTTTGTGAAGAGAACAATCCCGCAGGCGCGGGACTCATCGTCGAGACGGGCAGCGCCGCCGAGAAAAAGTTCAGGCTTCCCGAAGGAGTCGTCTGTCCTGCATGCGGCTCGAAAGACTTGACCGAGCCGCGGCCGTTCAACCTGATGTTCAAAACCTACATCGGCCCGGTCGAGGAGGAATCCAGCGTCAGCTATCTCCGCCCCGAAACGGCGCAAGTCATCTTCGCCCAGTTCCTCAACGTCCTGAGCGTCTCGCGGCAGAAGGTTCCGTTCGGCATCGCCCAGATCGGCAAGGCGTTTCGCAACGAGATCAACCCGCGCAACTTCACATTCCGCTCGCGCGAGTTCGAGCAGATGGAACTGGAGTTCTTCGTCAAGCCCGGCACCGATGCTCAGTGGCACGAGTACTGGGTCAAGGAACGTCTCAAGTGGTACGAGTCAATCGGCCTGCCGGCGACGAAGCTCAGTTGCTACAACTACAAGAAGGAAGAACTCGCCCACTATGCCAGCGCGTGCGTGGACGTGATGTTCGCGTTCCCGTTCGGCGTGCAGGAGTTGGAAGGCATCGCCGCCCGCGGCGACTTCGATTTGAGCCAGCACCAGAAGTTCTCCGGCAAGAGCATGGAATACTTCGACGACGAGACCAGGGAGAAATACGTCCCGCACGTCGTCGAACCATCCGCCGGTGTTGACCGCATCGCCCTCGCGCTCATCTGCTCTGCGTACGACGAGGAGACGATCACCGACGAGGGCGGCAAGACCGAAACGCGCGTCGTCATGCGGTTCGCCCCGCGTATCGCGCCCGTAAAGGTCGCGGTGTTTCCTCTCTTGCGCAACCGGCCGCCGCTCGTTGAGAAAGCGAAGGAAGTCTTCAAACTTTTACAGCCGCACTTCACCACCGAATGGGACGACCGCGGCAACATCGGCAAACGCTACCGCTATCAGGACGAACAAGGCACGCCGTGGTGCGTCACCATCGACTTCGAAACACTCGGCGAAAAAGGCCCGGAGTTGAAAGACACCGTCACCCTCCGCGACCGCGACACCATGAAACAAGACCGCGTGAAGATTGACGAGTTGGTGCCGCTGATCTCCCAGAAGCTCCGTGGCTAATTCCTGGTAGGGTGGGCGTCTCGCCCGCCGCTCGCAGCCGAAATTGTAGGGCATGCGTCTCGCTTGGCGCCGTTCCCCGTCCGACCCAAACGGTTCACCACGAAGACACGAAGAGCACGAAGTTCAACACTTTGGAGTGCGGCGGCTTGACGTCGCTTTGCCGTTCTCAGGTAGGGCGCAGCGCCTCCACTCCCCGGCTTGCCCGGCTGTCCCGGTCTGCCGCGCCGGCTTTTTCCGCTTAGCCTTCATTGCTCAACGATTTTGATTTCGTCCTCCGTCAGCCCGTAGAGGTCATAGACCAGCTTGTCGATTTGGCGGTCGAGGTCGGCGCACTTGTTCGTCCAAAAATCCTTGTCCGTGTCCATCAGCGCCTTCGCCGTTTCCTTCTTCGCCGCCAACATCTCCTCCACCAACCGCACCATCTCGTCGTGCCGCGCCTTGTCGGTCGCATCGGAGAAGTCGATAACGTAAACGGGTATGGGCGCGGCCCGTAAGGATCCCCGTCTGTTGGACGCCGCCGAAATGCTCTGCAAGGCCATTGTCGAAAATGCGGATCCGGCGGTATTATCCTACGTCTGGCCCAGTGAGCGGAAATCGTCAACGGCATCCGCAGCCGGGGAAGCCGCCCAGCCAGGCGCACCGACCGGATCAAGCCAAATCGAGGTAAATTAAACCAAATGAAACCGTGGATGAGTTGAAACGACTGCAACGGCGGCGCAACGGGGAATTCGTCCCGCCACCGATCAGCATGGAGATGTCGCATTGACGTTGAATCGCGCCAAAGGCTGTTTTTGCGAAACGAACCCATTTGCCCGGCTAGGAAGCACCGTGCTGTAAACGCCAACGCAAGGCCGGAGTGGCCATGACATTTCTCCCGAATCAAACCCAGTCGGAACAAAGTCCTAGATTTTTCCTCTCTGATCGGTAGAATTTCGTCCGGGGGCGTCGATCACGACCAGGCATGAAAGAATATTTGGATCTCGTTAAACTCGTTCTGGAGCAAGGTACTCTCAAACACAGTCGCACCGGCGTCGATACCATCTCGTATTTCGGGGCGCACTACAGAGTCGATCTCTCCAAAGGTTTCCCGCTGCTGACCACCAAGGAGGTCAACTGGCCAGCCGTGTTGCGCGAACTGCTCTGGTATCTCTCGGGCGAAGACCACATCCGCAACCTCCGCCAGCACACCAAAATCTGGGACGCATGGGCTGACGAACAAGGAAACCTCGAAACCGCTTACGGCCGATACTGGCGCCGCTTCCCCCACCCTTACAAGGACGAAAAGGGCCAATGGCAGGTACGCGAAGTGGACCAGATCAAGTTCGTGATCGATACGCTCCGAACCGAGCCTACCAGCCGCCGCATGGTCGTGACTGCGTGGGAACCGGGCAACGCCACAACGAGCAAGCTTCCTCCTTGCCATTACAGCTTCGTGTTCAACGTGCAGGGCGACAAACTCAACTGCCACCTCACGCAACGTTCGGGCGACATCGCGTTGGGCATTCCATTCAACCTCGCCTGCTATGCCACGCTGACGCAGATGATCGCGCAGGAAGTGGGGCTGCAACCCGGATGGTTCGGCCACACAATTGTGGACGCGCACATCTACACCGCCGCGCCCGACAGCGGCTTGGCCGAATACGATCATGTGCCAGGATTGCGCGAACAATTAAAGCGCGAGCCGCGACCGTTGCGGCGGCTGGTCATTGCCAAGAAGCCTTTCGACGAACTGAAGTTCGAAGACTTCAAGTTGGAGGGCTACAACCCGCACCCAAAGATCAAGTTCAAGGTCGCCGTATGAGCCACGCTCCGGGCGTGATGAAGATCGTGCTCATCGCCGCGGTGGCTGAAGACGGCACGATCGGCAACGAAGGCAGGATTCCATGGCATATCAGCGACGACCTCAAACGGTTTAAGCGGCTGACGATGGGTCATCCGATCATCATGGGCCGCAAAACCTGCGAGTCCATCGGCAAACCGCTGCCTGGACGAACGAATATCGTACTGACTCGCAATCCGAATTTCCAAGCACCCGAAGGTGTTCACACATTTCTCGATTTAGGCGCGGCGCTCGATTTCTGCCGTCAGCAACAGGCGCAGACCGTATTCATCATCGGCGGCGCGGAAATCTACCGTCAATCCATCAATCGCGCCGACGCGCTGTTGTTGACACACGTGCACAAGCGGATCGGCGGCGACGCAAAGTTTCCCGAGTTTGACCGCTCGCAGTGGCGGGAAGTTTCCCGCCATGACACGGAAGAATACTCGTTCATCAAATACACGAGGCGCACACCATGACTGACAACACTCGTCACGCCCGTGGCGTGACTCATCACGCCCGCGGCGTAATCCAATTCCTGGGCACGTCCGACGGCCTGCCGTCGGCGGATCGTTTCCACGCATCGCTCCTGTTGCGACTTGCCGGCCAGATTATCCTGCTCGATGCCGGCGAGCCTTGCAGCCACATGTTGAAGCGGTTCGGCGTGGACTTCAACGCGATCGACGCCGTGATCATCACGCACACGCACAGCGATCACGTCGGCGGTCTGCCGATGCTGATCCAATCGATGTGGCTGGAACAACGGACGCGACCGCTGCCGCTCTGGATGCCGCAGCGCGCGATTCGTCCGCTGCAGGAGTGGCTGCGAACGTGTTACCTGTTCGACGAACAGTTGCCGTTTCGCATCCAGTGGCGCCCGCTAACGGAAACAGCCACGCAGCGAGTCGGAGCCGTGCGATTTCGCGCGTACCGCGCGACGCATCTCGACCACACCCGCTCCCGCTTTGCGAAGAAGTATCCGCGCGTCGGATTCGACGCGTTCTGTCTCTGCCTCGAAGGCGGAGGCAAGCGCATTGCTTACTCTGCCGATCTGGGAAGTCCGCAAGACTTGCGCCCGCTGTGTGCCCAACCACTCGACGTTCTGGTGGTCGAACTGGCGCATTTCCATCCGGACCGGTTGGTGGACTTCCTTCGACCGTGCGACGTCCGGCACGTCATTGTCACCCACATGTCGCGCATGGTACGGGCGCGGCTGCGCGAAGTGAAAGCACGGTTGCGAAGTCTGCGCCCGAAGAAAATCACATATGCCAGCGACGGCGACGTGATCCGGTTCTGAGCGGCGCGCTCCGTCACGCCTACTTCTGGTGACCGAGCAGCGGTCCGGAAATCTTGTCGCGCTATCCCCGGATGGTCGCCAGCGACCGTCCGCCATCAGAATGCAGATTGCGACCCCGGCGAAGCCCCTCGCTAACTGGCGAGGCGGACATCGCGAATAGTGTTCTCCGGCAGCTTCGAAGGGGCAGGTGTGATTTCGACGCTCAGAATGTTGTGAGCTGGGATGATTAACAACCTTTCGTCTATCTGGAGCGCGAGATTCTTCGACTCGAGCAGTTTTTCCACACGAGCTGCCAACTTCATCTGGTCTGCCTGCGGCGGAAACTCAAAATGCATGGCTGTCTTGTCGACAAGACGGACAATCAGCATACATTTTCCAGAACTCATCATGCACCGCAGATCTGGACTCCTATACCAAGAACGCGTCCGAAGACAAGCAGAAAAGTGTCAGGACCCTCGGCTTGCTGTGTGTGCCAGTCGCTGGCGAGCGTGCCTGTGGGTCGCCGAGGATGCGCAGTGCTTGAGAGTTCTTAGTCCCTTACGAAAGAAATGCTGCGCAAAAGGGCGCAAGATCTTTGAGGATGCCCCATCTCAAGCACTGGCGAGGCTGAGGAGCGGCACGATGAGGTGTTCCTTGAGTTTGAATCCCACCAGCACCGCCCGTCGTCCCAGTTCCGTCAGGCAGTATTTATAGGTCTTGCCGAGTTTCTTGATCAATCCATGCACGAACCATGGAGATCACATCCATTCCTTCTGCAAATCGTTTTTTGTCTCATCGATTATACCCACAGTTGACGGTCCAGCGACCGATATTGGATGGCTTCGGAGATGTGCTGCGATTGGATGCTCTCGGAATGATCGAGGTCGGCAATCGTACGGGAGACTTTCAGGATACGGTCGTAAGCGCGGGCGCTGAGGTTGAGTTCCGTCATGGCCATCTTGAGCAACTCTTGAGACTCCTCGTCGAGAGGACAGTGCTTCTTGATGTCTTTCGGCGACATGCGGGCGTTGCAGTTAACACCATCTCGGCCTGCAAACCGTCCGCGCTGAATTTGCCGGGCCTCTTCCACGCGCGTGCGGATTGTTTCCGACATCTCGCCCGTCCCTTCGCCAGCCATTTCCTTGTACTTGACTGCGGGCACTTCGACGTGAATGTCAACACGGTCGAGTAACGGCCCTGAAATTCTGTTGCGGTAGCGCTGAATCATCGCGGGCGAACAGCGACATTCGCGTTTCGGGTCGCCATAGAACCCGCACGGGCACGGATTCATCGCGGCCGCCAGCATGAAGCGCG
>JBEKFI010000118.1:0-10315 GCA_050013395.1 Verrucomicrobiia bacterium
GAGCGCGATGTACTTCGCCACCGCCTCGTGATCGAGATAATCGACGAACCCGCCTTTTTGGGACGCCGGCCGGAAAGCGTCGCTCAGGTAAAACGCCATGATTTTCCAGTTGCCTTCCGGAACGTGGCACGCCAGCACGTTCTTGTCCGTCTTCCGGTCGGTGACGTCGATGCGCTCGTGCGTGTCCAGGTTCATCATCACGGCCCCGACATAGGCCCCTGTGGGGATGGCCAGCTCCGCCTGGCACGGTCCTGTCACGTTCTTTTCAGCCAGCTCCAGGCTCTTGGCGGCGTACTCGGGGTACTTCGTGTAGAACAGCCCGCCCGCGATCCCGCTGGGATAGTTCCATTCGTCGTAGAGCGTGCTGAGCGGAAAATTGTTCGTCAGCCCTTCCTCGATGGCCAGCCTGTAAAACTTGAAGTATTCCTCGCTGAGATACGGGACGCCCTGATCGCTCGGCCTGCGCATGGACCCGCGCAGATAAGCTTCCGACAACCCCGTCGTCGGCCCGCCCCCCGGCCCGAGCATGAACGACCCCCACAACCCGCTCTTGGCGCTGGACTGGACGCGGGCGGTGACGCCGTCTTCCGTCAGATTGGAAAGGTTGAAACCCATCCAACAGATCCCCCGGTACTCGGCGGGTGGATCCCTGAACAAGGCGTAGTCGACGGCGTAATCGCAGGCGTGCGATATTCCCGGCTGGCTGAGCCATGCCGTAAGGAAAAGCACGATCAGCCGTGAAGTCTTTTGAAGTCCATTTTCTGTTTTCATATTGGAGTGACAACTTTCTCTTTTGGCCGTCCAAAAGTCTACGGCAGCGTGCTGGGCACGTAAAGGGTCATTTCATGAAGGAACGATTCATTTGGCCTTATCACGGTCGCATGCACGACGATTGTGTAAAGTAAATGGCGTGTTGCCCAAATGTCGTTTGTCGTTGTAGCCGCGCTTCGCGCCGTCGCCAAAGCGCTATGGCGCGTCGGCGACTGCGAAGCGCGGGACCTTGATTTTCCGGACGAATTCGGCGCTTCACAGAAGCGCCACTACACCGGAACGAACGAGAATCGATTTGGGCAACACGCCCTAACCCGGATTATTCACGAGATGCTCAAATCCGCGACAGTATGTGAGCGGGCGAACCCTCACCCTGACCCTCTCCCTTCAGAAGGGCGAGGGGAAATCTCCTCTCCCCGCTTGCGGGGAGAGGATCAAGGTGAGGGGCTGTTCGAACGGGCAAAAGTTCGTGAATAAGTCGGGCTAAAGAGTTGACCACCAAGACGCTGGGCTTTGCGATGGTCTGAACTTGCCGGTTGAATTGAGTTGCGTCCTGCGGCTGGTTATCGCAATGTCGCAGTATTCATAGTTGCGCAGTGTCGCTTGCGGGGAAAAAACCTATGCGTCGATATCTGACCCTCTTCGGCCTCGGCCTGATGCTTATAGGTATCGCGGCATCTGCGACGCGTGCCGCCGAACCGGCAACCCGCCCGGCGGCGTCTGACCGCAGGTTTACCTACGTCATCGTCCACGGTGCCTGGGCCGGCGGATGGGCGTTCAAGAAGGTCGATAACCTGCTCACCGCCGATGGGCACAAGGTCTACCGGCCCACGCTCACCGGGCAGGGCGAACGCGTTCATTTGGCCACGACCAATATTGATCTCAGCACGCACATTCAGGACATCGTTAACGTGATCCTTTACGAAGATCTCCACGACATCGTGCTCGTCGGGCACAGCTACGGCGGCATGGTGATCACCGGCGTCGCCGATCGCGTGCCCGATCGGATCAAGCATCTGGTCTATGTCGATGCGTTCCTGCCGGAGGATGGCGAGAGCCTGAATACGAGCCGCGGTCGAGGTGGGCGCGGCGGGCCGGGACTGATCACCACCAACAGTTTTGCCATCCTGCGGGGCTATAATCCGAATAAACCTCCTCCCAGCGAAGTTCCCCAGCCGGCCAAGACACTCAGCGAACCGATCTCCCTCAAGAACCCGGCTGCGAAGAAGATCCCGACCACCTACATCTTGGCGGTTCCTACGGGCCGCCAACCGGAGGATGCCGTGTTCTCCTTTTTCTATGAGCGTGCCAAGGCGCGCGGCTGGACAGTGCTCACGATGGAAGGCGATCACAACGTCCAGTGGTCCCATCCCAAAGAACTGGTCCAACTGCTTGAAAAAGTCCCGTAAACTGCAGGAGAACGAAGCATTGATGCGAAGCCGTGAACGTTAATGGCAGTCGATCGACAGGAAAACCTCAACAGAGAGTTCACACATGAAAGAACATGCATCGCAAACGGGATCAAGTAACGAACGAAAACGATTGGCTCTACTGGTGCTGTTTGTCGCACTGCTCCTTGGGTGGGCTTCTGTGGGAGTCGCTCAAACCTCGCCGCCCGGCGGCACCACCGTGGATTTTGCCCTGTTTAAGGATCCCCCACCCGAGTTCCGCGGGCATGCATGGTTCACTTTCAATCTGGGTAGCCTCACCGACGCCAGCGTCACGTCGATGGTCGAGCGAGCCGTCCAGACCGACTCCTATGGCGGATTCATGATCACGCCCTCCGCCGGCATGGGGCGGGACGGTACGACGACCAACACCGGTGTCTCCTACCTCAACGAGGAGTTCTTCAGGCTGTACAGACTGGCGATCGAAGACGGGCTGAAACACAAATTCCCCATGGACGTGCTCTACGACGAATTGCAGTTCCCCACTGGCATGGCGGGCGGGCTGTTCTATGCCAAGTATCCCAACGACGCTGCCAAGAGCCTGGAAAAAGTCGAACAGGACGCAACCGGTCCGTCGAAGGCGGAGCTGACGATGCCCATCACGAACGGAATTTACATCGGCACCGTCATGATGAACCTCGACTCGCTCGAGTGCATCGAGGTTGGCGACCGCACGACCCGGGAGAACACCAGCTTCCAGTGCCAGATCCCCGAAGGCAACTGGAAGGTCATGGTGTTCTATCTGGATCCGGCTCGGAGACGAGGCTTCTGCGATTATCTCGACGCCAAAGCCGTCGATGAGCTTGTTGAGGTGATGTACCAGAAATACTACGACCATCTCAAAGAATACTTCGGAAGCATGATCAAAATGACGTTCTACGATGAGCCGTCGATGCACAACAGCGTGAACGGCCGCTTGTGGACGCCAGGCTTCAACCAGGCGTTTGAGAAGAAGTTCGGTTTTTCTCCGATGAAGTACTATCCGGCGCTGTGGTACGACATTGGCACGGACACGGCCGCCGCCCGCAATGCGCTGTTCGGTTTCCGCACTGAACTTTATTCAGAGAACTTCATCGGCCGGATTGCCGCGTGGTGCGCGGCGCACGGCGTCAACATGTCGGGCCACGTGGATCAGGAAGAGGCTCGCAACCCGGTCCCGACCCAGGGCGATCTGATGAAGGTCTTCAAGCACCAGCAGATCCCAGGCATTGACGACATCTGGTTCACGGGGCGAGCCAATGTTTCGTACAAGATCGTGTCCTCGGCGGCATTCAATTATGACAGGCCCGTTGTCATGACCGAGACGTATGCGGCGTACCGGCAGGGTTACACGAATGCCAAGTGGGTGTACAGGACGGCCATGGATCAGCATGCCATGGGCACCAGTCTCCAGATCGGCAATCGGCCGGGGGGAACCGCCACGCCGGAGATGGGCCGCTACGTTGGCCGGATGGAGTATCTGCTGCGGCACGGCCGGCACGTGGCGGACATTGCTGTGCTCTATCCCATCGCTGCGCTTCAAGCCGACTACAACTTCGCCCAGCCTGTAAAGGTCGAGCCGGCAACTCCCGGCGGACGCGGCGGCGGTCAGCCCGGTTTCTACTATGCGCTGGAAGGCGGCATCCTGGCGCCCGAGAACGACTACATGGACCTGGGTGAGATGCTGTTCCGTGGAATGCGCGTCGATTACACGTACCTGCACCCCGAAATCCTCGAGAGCAAGTGCATCATCGACGGCAGCAAGCTGATTATCGACAACAAAGAAAACCGCGAGGAATTCCGCGCGTTGATTATGCCCGGCAGCGACACCATTTCCGTCGCTACCGCCAAGAAGATACTGGAGTTCTACCGCGCCGGCGGGACGGTCATCGCGACCCGCAAGCTGCCGACCAAGTCGGCTGAGTTCAAGCAGGACAAGCAAGTGCAGCAAATAATCGGCGAGATTTTCGGCATCCCCGCGTACGGCCCGATGACGGCTGCGATCAGAGCCTTCACGGACGATTTCAAGACGTTCTTCGCCCACCCCAATCAGGCCGGCGGAAAAGCGTACTTCCTGCCCCAGCCGGAGCCCAAGATGGTGGACGCGGTGTTGAAGGAAGCCGTCCCCGTGCGCGACGTCGACATCCAAATGGCGCCGATGTGGCCGGTAGAAATGAACACGGCCTACGACGGGGCGTTGACCTATATCCACAAGGTCAAGGACGGCCGCGACATTTATTTCTTCGCCAACTCAACGGACGCGCCCGTGGACACGAAAGTCGTTCTGCGGGGCAACAAGAACCTGGCGATTTGGAACCCCCATACGGGAGAACGGGAGAAGGCCGAGATCGCTGTGTCGGAATCGGCTGGCCAGCCTGTGACAACGGTGCGTCTGATCCTCCAGCCGGTTACGTCCGTGTTCTACGTCCAAGAATGAGGTTTAGGCCAGCGTTTTCGAGGCTGTTGTCCGAATGCTGTTGGCCGTTGTAGCCGCGCTTCTGGAATGGGTGCGTCAGTGCGCGCACGAAACCATCTGTGTCCACTGTGCCTGCCTTCGCTGCGTCAATCCACGAGGGACTCGAAACCGGGTCTTTGCCCTTCTGACGATACATGCCCGGCTTGGTCTGAAACCGGTACTCGCGCGTGACCGTGTAGCGGTCGGGTAGTTGCTGTCCATTTACCTTTTGGCGCAAGACCCACGAACGCAATCGCGCCAGCCGCATTTTCTTCGAGTGCCGCGTGCGCCGACCGCGCCGCAACCTCCGCCGCGGCGGAGACAGGAGGCTCAACTTTGGACGAAGTGACGCGGGAGGGCTTGACTGCGGCAGCGTGCAAGCGGCGGTCCGGCGTCCCGCGGTTGCGGGATTGGAGCCGGACAATCAGTTGGCAGCAGTCGTGGAGAAAGCGAGGTGGCAATTGTTTTATGACGAGACCTGATCCTGTTGAACTCTTCGCCTGACCCAGTTGAACTACTTCGGCTCGATGGCAATCACCCACAGGTCAGTCTTGCCAAGGTTATGGCCGACGTGGGTCGCACCGCGCCGCCAAGCGATTTCACCGGTTTTCAAGCTGGAGGTTTCTCTTCGGCCATCCGGTAGAAGGTGCTCCAGTTCCGCTCCAGAGAGGCAGATCACGACGCGGTCATGATGGGTGTGCTGCGGTTCGCTCGTTCCCGCTGCGATTCTAATCTCGTAAACCCGCCCGTACTGGTTCTCGAAGAGCAACTTGTAACTCGGAGCAAGCCCCGCAGTACCCCAGGTCTCCGAACTGCCCTTTCCGAGGTACTCGGTCCGAACGATCGGCAAGGCCGAAGAGCCGGCGTTCTTCACGGTTCCAGCATGTGCCGGCTGAAACACGGCATCACCGCGCTTGAGGGCCTCCGTCCGAGGCTTTCCCTGGGCTGGGGTTACTTCAATCGATCCGGCGTCGAGGTAGACCGCAACGCTGGCCCGGTCACCCGGCAAAGACGCGGTCTCGCCCGGCGCCAAGGTCTGTTCCACGACCAGCACTTTCTCATTACGAACCTTCTCGGTCTGGGTGGCTGCAAACACACCCAGCACGGGAAGCAGAATCAAGGCAAGTCCGCAAAACCAGTTTCGAAAATTCATGGGAGTTGGGCGCATCTGAGCACAAACATCGACGTTGTCCATAGCCGATGCGTTGGTTGTAGGCGCGAGCCTGCTCGCAGCCTTTGCGCTGTGGGTACGACTTGCCGCGAGCAGGCTCGCGGCTACAATTCGGTGCCGGTGTCCCGATGCGCCCATATGAATTCCTCCTGAAACCTTCAGTTGTTGCCAGAATCGCCGCGACTACTGGGGCAATGTGTAACGTTTCAGATCCTCCGCCGTCCCCTGACGCTCCCAATTCGGCCAATCCCTGCCGTAGAAGAAAAGCATGCGTTCGCGCATCGTGGAATCGGTGATGCGAACTTTTGCGGGGATGCCATACGCGATCGAGCGCGCCGGCAACTGCCGGTCCGCGTAGGTCACGGCGCCGTTCAGCAGCAGCGCTTCACGGCCGATTCTGGTTCCAAACGAGGTGCCGGTTCCGATATTGGAAAGCGAGAAATCTTCCATCCAGGCCCCCTGGAGCGAGGCCATATGATTGATCCACGAAAAGACGCCGATGCGGGACGCGTCGGCGGCCGCGGAGCCGGCGCCAGTGGCGCGGCCGTCCACGATCATTGCCTGATCGTAAATGTGTGTGTGGTCGCCGATGTTGAGGTTCGTGGAAACGATCATCACGCCGACCAACACCTTCACCTGCTTGCCGATATGGACGTCGCCTTCCACGTAGCAGCCCGCATAAAGCCGCGCTCCTTCATCCAGGCTGACGTTGCCGACGACAACCGCGCCCGGGTCGATCTGCGCCTTTGCGTTTACAGCTCCCTTGTTGGTGTGTTCCCAATTCGCAAGCGGCGACTCGTAGGTTTCGGGTTTCTCCAGGGCTGGTCCATTCACCTCGGCCAGCCAACGCCTCGGTAGGAAACCGAGAAGCTGCATGCGGAGTTGGTCGGAGACGCCGGGGTCCTTGTCCATCATACCGGGACTGCCTCGGAAGACGGTCTCTTCGCGGATATTGGAGTCGTGGAGCGCCGACGCGCCACTCATGAGCACGACATTGCGACGCACATGACAACCATAGTCGGTCAGGGCATTCGAGCCGTAATAGACGCCGTCATCGATCTTGGTGGCGTGCACGACCGATCCCGGGCTGATGTAGGTGTAGTCCTGGATCCAGAGCGGATTGTCGAAACCGCCGTCACGCGCGGATCCGACGTGCACCCGTTCGCCGATCAGGCAGTAGTTCCCGATGACGGTATCCGCGCGGATATTCGTGCTGGCGCGAATATCGCAGTGATGGCCGATTACGGCGCGCATGATGACGACGTTCGGGCCGACCCGCGTATGCGCGCCAATGGTCGCGTCGATCAGGATTGCGGTGGGATGAACCTGTGCCGTGGGATCCACCTTCGCTCCCTTCCAGTAATGCCTGCCATCAATGCCGGGATAGCTGCTCCTGCCTTTCGGCGGATTGCGGTCGATCTCGCGAGCGATCTGGTCGTTCTCGGAGTGAATCCACGTTGAGGGAATGACGCCAAAGATAGTCCTGCGGTTTATGTCGGTGATCGCTTTCCGCGTGACCGTAGCCGGACAGCCCTCCGCCAGGCTGTCGGCCGGAATCACCATGTCGTGCATGGAGACGGCTCCGGGCGCCAGCGCCGCTCCGCGCTCCAGGTGAGTGTTGAACTCGGCCACCGCCCTCATGCCGACGACCGATCCTTCCTCCATGCGGGCACCGCGCAGTGTGGCGTTCATCCCCACCCAACAGTTGTCCTTGATATAAGCCTGATCCGCGACCGTGTTCGCCGTGATGCCCGGCGCCGCTGGCCGGCCGGCGACGATGCGCGAGCCGTAATCAATCCTCACGTAGTTGCCAATGGTCAGCTTGTCTACGTTGATGACCGCTTGGCCAAGAATATTCACGTGGTCGCCGATGGTGACGTCGCCCTGGATGACCACCTTGGGACCAATCTTGGTATGAGGTCCAACCGTGACATTTCCAATCAGAACCGCAGTCGGATGGATCTCCGCTTTGGGATCGATGTCGTGGGCAAAGGCTGCGTGGCCTGTCAGCAAAGCGAAGGCAGGCAGACATAGGGGAATCCGATGTTTGAGTCGCATGTTTACCTCCGTTCCAATGGAATCGCTGGATCCGGTCCGCTCCCTTTCGGCGTCTCAACGGCGCGGTCGATCTTTGCGATCACTGCGATGTAGGGCTGGTCACCAGCCCGCGCTGCGGATGAGAACAGGGAGAAAACAAACACAATCGACAGGTAGACTTTTGCTCCCATCGTTAAGGCTGTCATCTCAGCATTCTATAAGACATTCTATATTGGGCCACAAGTTGAAAACGTCACGGAGTGTGGTCGAAGCGAGATGCTTCGACAAGCTCAGCATGACAATGCAGCGAATTAGGATCACGTCTCAAGGGCGTGTTGCCCAAATGGTATTTGCTGTTGTAGCCGCGCTTCGCGCCGTCGCCAAAGCGCTATGGCGCGTCGGCGACTGTGAAGCGCGGGATGTTCATTTTCCCAAGAATTTCGGCGCTTCGCAGAAGCACCGCTACACCGCCAAGCACGAAGCTTGATTTGGGCAACACGCCCTCAACATAAGACACATTGATTGACTGCGGGTGCGAGGCGGTGGGGGCATGGCGCGGCTTGTGAGAATCGAGTTGGGCGAAGTGGCGCGGGAAGGGTTCCACGACGGCAGCGTGCAAGTGGCGGTCCGGCATCCCGCGACTGCGGGATTGGAGCCGGACAATCAGTTGGCAGCAGTCGAATCGTTTTGTGAGGAGACCTGACCCTATTGAGTTTCCTACGGGTGTGCAGGCGAGGTTCAAAACCCAAGAACAGGGTCTGCCGCGTCACATGGCTGCCACAGGTGGGGTGGTCATTTTTTCGACCAGCCAGGTGTACTTCTGGAAGGAGGAGCCCACTTCAGGGCGTCAGTCTTTTTCTTCTCTTCCTCAAGGAGAATCGTAGGTTTGGTGGTGGGGCTTGGTTTCGGGGCCACGGCCTTGGGAACGCTGACATCCCGTCCACACTTGGGACATTGAATGACAAGACCAGCCCCCCGTTCATCTATGACCATCCGCTGACCACACGAGCCGCAGTGAAACGAGATGTCCATGTGCTTACCTGTTGTGGGTGCATTTTACCGCCCTCGCCTCCATGCGAACAAGGAATCTTTTCTACAATCTTGCCCCGATCTTGGCCGTGGCGGCGACAAACGAATCGGCTTTACAGCTCGACTTTGGAGCCGAGCAGCTTGGGTAGCTGCCAGACGAGCATTTGGCCATTGAGGTCAGCCCAGTTTGAACTCCATCTTGAGTGAAGCCGCGCGTGCCGCCGCCTTGCCGGCGTACACCGTGCCGGGGAAGCGCTGGGCAACCTGCTCGTAGCCGCCAACCACTTGGCGGGCGGTTGCCGCCGTCCGCATCTGGTGGCGGTCGTCTGCGGCTGCGGCATTCAGGAATGCTTGGCGCGCGGCGAGTTCCCCCTGCAGTTCAGCGCTCCGCGCCAGTTCGGTCGCCTCGGCTCGCAAGGTCGGTAACCGTCCCTTCAACCCAGTGTCATTCAAGCGGGCGGCCACCACCAGAACCGATTCGATCAGTTCATAGCGTTCGATCGGGCGCGTGGCTGATTCCAGGAGCCGCAACTGCTTGTGGCAGTACCATGCGCATGCATCTCCGGAGGGAGTCGTCCTGTTTTCGAGGAAGATTTTGCGCTCCATCCAATCCACGCCGCGCTCCAGCGACTCGGCGGGTGCCCATTGGTGTTTCCCCGACCAGACTTCCATCTGACTGACCGTATACGGCGGTAACGCCTCTTGCACGCGGGCGACTTCTTTAAAGTTCAACTGGTCCCTGCTCCCAAAGATACCGTACACCAGCAGGTCACGGTTCTTCTTCACACTGTCGTAACGGTATCCCGACTTGTCGTAGCCGAACCCCGCCGCCTGGAGGATCAACCCCCGAAAGCCCGGGCGGAACACCGCGTAGGTGCTGGCGTTCCGGGAGCCCCCGGACATGCCGGTGGCGAACTTCAGGTCGCCAATCACCCGTGCACGCGCGATGACGTCGTCGTGAGCACCGAGGAAATTGCCCAACCATAATGGCGAACTGTTCTTGGACTCGATCAGCGCCACGACCAACCAGCGGTCCCGTCTGGCCCGCTCCTGGAAATTCCCGATCGACGCGTTCCCGTTGGGCGAGGCGATGAACAGGACCGGATATTTCGCGGCAGGATTGGCGTTGTAGCCGGGCGGCAGGTAAAGGCGGTAATGATACGTGCCTTCCTCAGGCGCGTTCTTGAGGTCCTCGTCGGCTGAGGCCGCCGGCCCCAGCATCGAGGTCTCGCCCTGTCTGAACCGGTACGTGCACTCGATTTTGAGCACCGTGTCCTCGCCCTCGACCGGTGGGACGGCCGGCGCCGGGCGTGTCACGCTCTCCACCTTTGCTGGCGCTGGGGAGATTGTTGGTGGGGGAAACGCGGCGGGGGCGGGTGACGAGGCATGCGGAAGGCTTGGCGGAACCGGGGGTGCCGGGGCGAT
>JBEKFI010000119.1:0-10258 GCA_050013395.1 Verrucomicrobiia bacterium
TGCTCTCGCGCTCAGACCTTCCTGCCGAACTTCTTCTCCAGTTCCGCGTACGAGATCTGAATCATCGTCGGGCGACCGTGCGGACAGGTGTATGGCAACTCGCACTTATGAAGTCGTTCCAGCAGGGCGCGGAGTTCCTCCCCTTTGAGCGGGTCGCGCGCCTTGACCGCATGACGGCAGACGGTCGTGGCGATCTTGTCCTCGCCCAGCCGACGCGCGTGCACTTCTTCGCCCGTCTGTCGCAGTTCGTCCACGATGTTGCGAAACGTCTGGGACAGGTTCTCCAATTGAAAATAGGGTGGCAGCGCATCGATCAAAAACGTTTTGTCGCCGAACTCACTGATCCCGATGCCGAGTTTGTGCAGCGTCTTCAAATTGCTTTGCAGGAACACTGCGTCGCGCGCATCCAGTTCGAGCGTCAAGGGCAGCAGCAACTTTTGCGAAGGCGCTGAATCGCTTGCCAACTCTTTGAGCATTTTCTCAAACAAGACGCGTTCGTGCGCGGCGTGCTGGTCCATCAGCACAAGCCCTTCGGGCGTTTCCGCCAGTACGTAAAGCTGGCCGATCACGCCGAGAATGCGCCACGCACCCTCGTCAGTGTGGACCTCCTGCCGCGGCGCGACAGCGGCTTCACCCTGCAACGGCATTGTCATGGTGGGTTGTTGGTAGGGGCGACTCGCCGAGTCGCCCGTTCCCCGCAACACCAGTGGCGGGCGAGCCAGCGGCCCGCCCATACCGACGGCAGATACTTCGAGCGGCCTCACAGTATCCTTCAGTTCAATCGCGTGCCGCACCGCGTCGATCACGCACTGCCGCACGGCGAATTCGTCACGGAAACGAACCTCACGCTTGGCGGGGTGAATGTTCACATCCACGAGGTTGGGATCGATGTCGATGAAGAGGAACGTGACCGGATACTGCCCTTTCATGAGCGCCGTATGATAGCCTTCCAGCAGCGCGAAGTTGATCCCCTTGCTCTCCACGGGACGCCCATTGACGAAGAGATGCTGCTGTCGACGATCACCGCGGCTCACTCCGGGCTTGCCGATGAACCCGTGGACGCGGATGTCTTCGGACGTTTTGGGAACGGCCTCCCGGTCCCGCCTCGGCGGGATCGCGGCGAGGACGCCGCTCCCACGGTTGATTCCTACCGGCACCAACTGCTCGACCAGTTGGCCGCCGTACAACTCGTGCAATCGCGTTTGCAGTTCGGCGCTCGGGGCGAGATTGAACACCTCTCGCTCATCAACCACCAATCGAAACGCGACCTGCGGATGCGCCAGCGCGCAGAGCGTGACGATATGTTCGATGTGCGCTGTCTCCGTTTGCTCCGACCGCAGGAATTTCCGGCGTGCGGGCAAATTAAAAAATAGATTGCGCACCTCCACCACCGTTCCTTCGGCCGCCCCGATGTCTTTTACGGACAGAATGTTGCCACCCGCCATTTCGATTTGCGTACCGCCGAGCGTGCTGCGCTCGCGCGTCGTCAACGTGAACCGCGAGACCGCCGCGATGCTGGGAATCGCCTCGCCCCGAAAACCGAGTGACCGGATGCTGTACAAATCTTCGGCTTTAGAAATCTTGCTCGTCGCGTGTCGCTCCAATCCCAGCAACGCGTCGTCGCGGCTCATGCCGAAGCCATCATCAGCGATGGAAATAAGCGATTTGCCGCCGTTCTTGATGGTAACGGTGACGCGCCGCGCTTCCGCATCGAGGGAATTCTCCACCAACTCCTTGACCACCGACGCCGGCCGCTCGACGACTTCGCCCGCCGCAATCTGGTTGGCGACGTGTTCAGGAAGGAGACGGATGCGGTTCACGGGACTGATTATAACGGACGTTAAAACCGTTAAAAGGGTTAAAACCGTCAAGAGAGCGAATCTTGAGACTGCCACCATGTTGAGAGTCCGGTATAGCGGCGGCTCTGTGAGCCGCCGAAGCCCTTTGACTAACGGCTCGGCGTTTCGCAGAAGCGACTTTGACCGCCGACGCGGGCCGCTCGACGACCCCGCTCGCCGCAATCTGACTGGCCGCGTGTTCGCGACCGGGTCGCGGATGCAATCCGTTCCCACAGACTGCATTCTATGACTCCCACCGGATTGTAGCCCCGAAAGCCTTCGGGGCAAGTCGCACCTCATCGGCCATCGCCAAGGCCGCGAGCAGGCTCGCGGCTACAACCACTCTCTCGGCTCTGGACGATCTCGGTGGGGGGTGGCCAGATCCGCGCCATCAGAATTGTTTTTCCATCGCCACGCCGACTTCGTGGCCGCCGTTGTCGCCGTTGCGGACAGCGTTGATGCCGTAGCCGTAGGTCAACAGCCAGTTCGTTTCCCAAAACGCGCGGAAACTCAGCCCGATGCCCACGCCAAAGTAGTTGTGCCACTCGTCGGAGCTTGGCGGCACCTGTTTCAGCACGGCCCAGTCGCCGTAAAGATGGGCCGACACCTTGTGCGCGTCGGTGAGTTGCTGGCTGACGGCGAGATTGGCCATGCCAAAGTCGTCGACAAAAAACTCGCGCGCGTAATAACCGTGCAACGTGGTCGTGAACGGCTCGACGTTGATGAGGTTGCCGCCGATCTTGTACGCGCTCAACTCGTCGAGGTTCGCGCCCCAGCCGCCGCCGACCCGCGCGTAAAACGTCGTGCGCTCGACGGGGATTTTTCCGGCCAGAGAACCGTACACCCGCTGGTACGTGCTGTGCCCGGGTAACAGGTTGCCGTCCGGTCCAAACGCTTCAAATCCGCTGCGGTGGTTCGCATCCGCCGCGACGTAGAGTTCCGCGCCGCGCCGGGCCGTCAACCCCGGCTCGATCCCGCCGAAGCGCAACTCGGCGGTCAGCGATTGCGTGAGGAAATCGTCGGGCAATGTGAACCCGCTCGTAGTGCCCGTTTTTCGGTAGAACGACCCGGTCACGCTGTAGGTGACGCGCACGTTGAGCGGCAACGGCGTCGGATTCGGGATCGTCTCATTGACGAAGACGCGTCCCGTCGCCACGTCGCCATAGAACTGCTCGTGCGTCTGCAGTTCTCCCTGCCGATACGGCATGACGCTGTCGATGTACGCGCCCGCGCCCGCGCCGGCGCCGACCGCGACGTTCGTGTTGGCGGGAAGAAACCAGCTCAGTTCCGTGTCGGCGAACACGCCCGCGAAGATCACGCGCAGCGCGGTGTTCGTCCACGGACAATTGTTTTCGTTGAACCAGAAGTAGCCGAATGCGCTCGGTTGTTGTTCCCCTTTGAGCGGGAAACCGGTCTGCACCGTCAGCGTGCGGCGATGTTCAATATCCACCTGCGCCCACGCAGCATGCGCCAGCGACAAAACCAAAATGGCAAACGCGATCTTCTTCATGATTGCCTGGTGGAACTCCCTCGTCACAACTGATTCAAGCCCGCCGCGAAAAAGTTTCGCGGCTACAAGGTTCTTGCTGTGGAAACTCGATTTCCATTGTAGCCGCGAATCGCATTCGCGGCCATCTCCCAAAACCATCGGCACTTGCGTATTAGCCTGAATCGGCACTGATTCCCCCGCGAAGCACTCGCACGATAACTTGACCCCTTGCGTGCCGCAATGCTAAATTCACCCCGCTTCGGGTAACAAGTTAGGATGGTGGCCGTAGCTCAGCCTGGTAGAGCTCCAGATTGTGGATCTGGCTGTCGCGGGTTCAAATCCCGTCGGTCACCCCATCCTTCACTAGCACTGCTGCTGCCTCATACAAGCCGTTGAAAACACAATCGGTTGTGACGGTTCTAAAACCCTCTTTTTCGTCGAGCGTGAAACCGCCCGGACTTAGAACCGCCAGCAGTCGCCGGGCGGCATCTCTTTGACCGTCTTCAGGAGTTCCTTTCGAGCCTTGCGGTTGGCCTCCTCAACCTGAAAAACCAGTCCATTCGCCTGCCACTTCGCCAACGAAATCATGCCTTTGCCCAAGATCATGAACCGTTGCTGCTCGCCGCGTCTCTGGCGTCGCTTCACCTCGGTGAGGATTTGCGCGTACATGGTCGTCGCGCGGCGGACACCATCTGTCGGCTCAAGCAGGCGCGCCGTCGTCATCCTCAACCGTATAGTTTCAGTTCAAAGGGGTTGCCACTAGCCACCCCAACCTGCGTTTGGTCCCGACTTGCCATCAGGCCGCTCCGTTTCTAGTATCGGCTCATGCCCGATTCGAACGCTCTGCACGCGCTGCTGGAGAAACATTTCAGCTTTCGCGAATTCCTGGAAGGCCAGCAAAGCGTCATCGAAACGATTCTCGACGGGCACGACGCGCTGGTCATCATGCCGACCGGCGGCGGCAAATCGCTTTGCTACCAGCTTCCCGCGCTGATCCTCGACGGCATCACCGTCGTCGTTTCGCCGTTGATCGCGCTGATGAAAGATCAGGTCGATGGGCTCGTCGAAAAGGGCATCCCCGCCACGTTCATCAATTCCTCGCTCAGCCAGGCGGAAGTGGACGAACGCATCGGCGCAATGACACAAGGCAGGTTTCGGCTCCTCTATATCGCGCCTGAACGGTTTAAGAGCGAGCGGTTTGTCCAAGCTCTGTCGCCGTTGTCCATCGCGTTGTTTGCGGTGGACGAGGCGCATTGCATCTCGCAATGGGGACACGACTTCCGCCCCGATTACCTCCGGTTGAAATGGGCGCTCAAGGACCTCGGCCAACCGCAGGTCATCGCCTTGACCGCCACGGCCACGCCCGAAGTGCGCGAGGACATCGTGGAACAACTCGGCCTCGGCAAATTCGGCCGCGAACAGCCCCGCGTGTTTGTCTCCGGCTTCGCGCGTCACAATCTCACGCTCGGCGTCATGGCGGCAAAGGGCAAGGCCGCCAAGCTGGAGCGCATCACAGAGTTCATTCGGCAACTCCAGACCGGCATCATCTACTGCGCGACGCGGAAGAACGTCGAGAAAATCGCGGCGCATCTCGCCGAGCAACGCATCGCCTGCATCGCTTATCACGCGGGGATGACCGATGAACAACGCAAGAAGGCGCAGGACAAATTCATGAGCCCCGACACCGGTGTCGGGGTCGCTGTGGCCACCAACGCGTTTGGGATGGGCATCGACCGCCCCGATTTGCGGTTTGTGGTTCACTACGACATTCCTGGAAGCGTCGAGGCGTATTACCAAGAAGCAGGGCGCGCAGGACGCGACAGTGAACCAGCGCGGTGTGAGATGTTGTTCAACTATGCCGACGTGCGGACGCAGGAGTTTTTCATCGAAGGCGCCAACCCGACGCGGGAGATTATCGCCAACCTCTACCACACCTTGCACAGACTGTGCGGAAGCGGGGCGGTCGAGATGTCCATCGACAAGATCGCCGAGCAGGTTCCGACCGCCAAGAACGGAATGGCCGTGGGCACGGCGTTGTATCTGCTGGAGCGCGCAGGCTTCATCCAGCGGGATTATCGCCAAGGCAGCCGCACCTATACCACCCGGCTGATCGAGCCTGTCAAACCGCTGAACGAGTTGCCGATTGATTTTGAGCGGCTGGACTCGAAGCGTGAACGCGATTTCAAAAAGCTGCATCGCATCATCGAATACGCCGACCATCGGGGTTGCCGCCATCATTTCATTCTGAATTATTTCGGAGACATGGAGGCTGCCGAACATTGCAGCGTTTGTGACAACTGCCTGGCGCATGTCACCGCCGCCGCGCGGTTGCCCACCGAAGAGGAAATCGTCATCATTCAGAAAGCGCTCAGTTGTGTCGCGCGCGTCAATGGCCGGTTCGGGCGCGCCCGCGTCGCACAAACGCTCGTTGGCTCGCGGTCAAAAGACGTGGTGGACGCGCGCCTGGACCGGCTCTCGACGTACGGCCTGTTGCTCGACGTGGGTGCGGATTACGTCTGGAGTCTGCTCGACACGCTGATCCGCGCCGGCTGCGTCGCGCTGAGCAGCGGCAAATATCCAACCTTATCGCTGACTGAACTTGGCGGCGACGTGATGCGGCGGAAGAAAAACATCACGCTGCCGCTGCCCGATCTTCCTACAAAACGAGCGCCTTCACGCCCCGCCAAATCCGAACCGAAACGTAGCGCGGCTGAACCGGACGAAACGGCATTCGACGCGAAGATCTTCGACGCACTCCGCCAATGGCGACGCGAGAAAGCGATCTCCTTGGGCAACGTTCCTGCCTACATCGTTTATCCCGACAGGACACTGAAGGAGTTGGCACGCCTCGCGCCGCAGACGGAAGCCGAGTTGCTCGAAGTGCGCGGCATCGGCCCCGCGAAAGCGCGGCAGTTTGGCAGGGAGACGCTGGCCGTGATCCAAGAATCGCGCACCGACTGATGGTGGGTTTCACACGTCAAGGTAGGGCGCGACCGCCGGGCGCGCCGAACTTCCAATGGTTGAACGAACGACGCGCCCGGCGGTCGCGCCCTACCATTCAACTGTGACGCAGCCCTACTGCCGCGACACAAACGGATTGCCTTTGATGTAATAACGCAGATGTTTCTTCGCCCACTCGCCCGCGTAATCCACACCGATGCGCGGGCGCCTCGCAATTGAAAACCTCTCGTTCGACTCCGGGTCGGCGACATGAAAATCGTCGCTGAGCAGATCGTGACCATTCAGGCGCTTGTCGATCTGCATCGCCTTGCACAGGAGACCCGGGCCTCTGGTCTTGTCTGCGACGTTTTCGATCGGCTCGAGCGCCCGCAGCAACACGGCTGACGCGTGACCCTCGCGTTCGGTCACAACATTCATGCAGAAATACATTCCGTAGATCATATACACGTAAGCGTGGCCCGGCGGGCCAAACATGATCTTGGTTCGCTCCGTAAGCCCACGTGCCGAGTGCGCCGCCAGATCGTGCGCGCCGAGATACGCTTCCACCTCCACGATCTTGCCGATGCGCGGCACACCGTCGATCACATGCACCAGGTATTTTCCCAAGAGCCCTTTGGCAACGGTGACCGTGTTCCGATTATAGAATTCTCTGGTCAGTTTCCGCATGGCAGGAAGTATAGCAAATGAACAGGCGGCGCTCAGCAAGTGGGTCACTTGCCCTACGGGCATTCCTAGCGCAAGATTTAGGCATCGACGCCTCTGACCCAGCCGGCGAAAGACTGTATCCCCTGCAAAGGCGGCGTGCCGCCCTTGAAGGGACAGGAATTGCAGACACTGCTCGCGCGACTCGACAACGGTTGCAGGTTGTCAACGAACATCATCTCGAAAAGGAATATAGCTTTAAGAACTTCCGCGAGGCATTCGACTTCACCAACCGCGTTGGCGACCTCCCGGAGCGACAGAAGCACCATCCCGACATCCATCTGGCCTGTGGGAAAATGAAACTGACCACAAGCTCGATGGTCTGGCCATCGCTCGCGTGAAAGATTATCCCACACCGCTACGCGCATGATAAGCTAACGTCCATGGATGAAAACGTTTGACCTACCCATTTTCGAAATTCAGGACCAGTTGCTGGCTACGCTCCGCAAGGAGCGGCGGCTGATTCTGACTGCGCCGACAGGCTCGGGCAAATCAACCCAAGTGCCTCAGATGCTGCTCGACGGAGGCCTGCTCGATCTCTCCTCACCCAGCCCTTCTCCCCGGTTGCGGGGAGAGGGTTCGGGTGAGGGGCAGGTCGTTATCCTCCAGCCCCGCCGGTTGCCAACGCGAATGCTCGCGGCGTGGGTCGCGAACCAACGCGACGTAAAACTCGGTGCCGAGGTCGGATACCAGATGCGGCTGGACAACGTCACCTCCGCCGCGACGCGCATCCGCTACGTGACCGAAGGCGTGCTGGTTCGCCAGATGCTGACCGATCCCGAGTTAAAGGGAGTCAGCGCGATCCTGTTCGACGAATTTCACGAACGGCATCTCTACGGCGACATCACGCTGGCCCGCGCACTGCAAGTCCAGGAATCAATGCGGCCCGATCTCATCATCGTCGTCATGTCGGCCACGTTGGATGTCGCGGCGGTTCAAAAATATCTCCAGCCTTGTGCCGTGTTATCGTCGCAAGGCCGCACCTATCCCGTTGCCATCGAGTATCTGTCTAAACCTGCCGGTGATATGCCCATCTGGGAACTCGCCCCTGTAGAACTCGAACGCTTGGTACGCCAGCATCCCGAAGGTGATGCTCTCATTTTCATGCCGGGCGCGTATGAGATCAGTCGCACGGTGCA
Source organism: Verrucomicrobiia bacterium (assembly GCA_050013395.1). GTDB lineage: Bacteria > Verrucomicrobiota > Verrucomicrobiia > Palsa-1439 > Palsa-1439 > JBEKZD01. Next base: position 8,130 of record JBEKFI010000119.1, read on the forward strand.
GACGGTGCGCGACAGGCTCGGCCAACAGTTCGTCGTGTTTCCCTTGCACGGCGAATTGCCCCCGAACGATCAGGATGCTGCTGTGGCCCGATACGACCGGCGCAAAGTTGTGGTCTCCACCAATGTCGCGGAAACCTCGCTCACGATCGATGGCGTTCGCCTGGTGATCGACAGCGGGTTGGCACGCATCCCGCGCTATGACCCGTATCGCGGCATCAACACGTTGCTCATCGAGAAAATCAGCCGCGCCTCAGCCGACCAGCGGTCTGGGCGCGCGGGACGCACCGCGCCAGGACATTGTTTGCGTCTGTGGACAGAGCGTGAACACGAAGCGCGCCCCGCCCAGGAATTTCCCGAGGTAAAGCGTCTGGATCTTTCGGAAGTGGTCCTGACGCTCAAAGCGAGCGGCGTGGACGACGTGAAGAAATTCCGCTGGCTGGAAGCGCCCGACCCTCGCGCGCTGGAGCGCGCGGAGGCACTGTTGCTGGATTTGGGCGCGCTCGAAACTCATTGTGGCGCAACCGTCCCGGTTGCGGCCGTCAACGACCGCAAGCCAGAGGCTTGCGCTACGAGGGTTACGGCACTCGGACGGCGCATGCTCGCATTTCCTATTCATCCGCGTTACGCGCGGATGTTGCTGGCGGCCCAAGACTACGGCCGCGCGCGGCCCGTCGCGTTGATCGCCGCGTTGACGCAAGGGCGAGATTTGCTCGTGCGTCGCCAAGGCAAACAAGTCGAGGACGCGCGCGACGATCTGTTCGGTGGCGAGACGGAGTCGGATTTCTTCGTGCTGATTCGCGCTTGGCGCTACGCAGAGCGCAGCGGGTTCAACCTCGAGCGCTGCCGCCGACTCGGCATCCACGCTCAAGCCGCGCGGCAGGTCGGGCCGTTGTTCGAGCAGTTCCTCGACATTGCCAAGCGCGAAGGTCTCGACGTGAATGAAATATCTCAACGTGCAACGCTCAACGCTCAACGCTCAACGCTCAACGAAGCCGTCCAGAAGTGCGTGCTGGTTGGGTTCTCCGACCATCTCGCCAAACGTCTCGACATCGGCACGCTGCGCTGCGAACTGGTCCATGGTCGACGCGGCGTTTTGGCTCGTGAGAGCGTCGTGCAGAAAGCCCCGCTGTTCGTCGCAGCCGAGGTGCGCGAGGTGGAAAGCAGAAGCGCCAAGCACAGAGAGTTGAATGTGGTGCTCAGCTTGGCCACGGCGATCAAGGAAGAATGGCTGCGTGAATTGTTTCCCCAAGATTTTCATCAAGCACAAGAAGTCGTGTACGACGCAAGTTTGCGACGCGTGTTCGCCGAGCGCCGAACGGTTTTTCGCGATCTGGTGCTGGAGGCCGAGCGCTCGGAAGTTGTAGGGCGGGCTTCCAGCTTGTCCAAGGATCAGGGGCAGTCAAGCAAGATGCTTGACCTGCGGGCGCGCGCCGCAATGCTACTTGCCGACGAGGTTCTCAAGGGCAATCTCGTGCTGAAGAACTGGGACGAATCGGTTGAACAATGGATCATTCGCGTAAATCGGTTGCGCGAATGGATGCCTGAGTTGGCGTTGCCTGCCATTGGGGAGGATGACCGACGCGCCCTGCTCCAGCAGATTTGCCACGGCGCGGTCAGCTACAAGGAAATCAAAGACAAACCCGTCTGGCCTGTAGTCAAGTCATGGCTGTCTCAGCAACAGCAGGCGTGGATAGAAGCGTACGCACCGGAGCGGATCGAGTTACCGCAACGATCCCGACAAGGCGGGACAGGGACGCCTACGCCACCACGCAAGGTGAAGGTCATCTACTCTGTCGACCTGCCGCCGACGATTGCGGCCCGTATCCAAGATTTGTACGGCGTCAAGGAAGCGCTGTGGATTGCCAACGGCCGTGTTGCCGTCCGCATCCAAGTGCTCGCGCCAAACAACAGCCCGGTGCAGATCACCGAGAATCTTTCAGTTTTCTGGCGCGAAACCTACCCAAAGATCAAACAGGAACTCCAGCGCAAATATCCGAAGCACGAGTGGCGCTAGCCCGGATTATTCACGATGCGCTTGAAAGCTCGACAGTCTGTCACAGCTCGAACCCTCACCCTGACCCGCCTGCGCCGAGGCTTCGGCGGGCAGGCCCTCTCCCTTGGAAAGGGAG
>JBEKFI010000120.1:0-10014 GCA_050013395.1 Verrucomicrobiia bacterium
AAACTCCGGGCGAAAATGCGCGCGCAAGTCATCCAACACTTGCTTGCGAACCGTTTCCGTGTCGGCAGCACCCTCGGCGAAATGACGTGAGCCCACATTACTGGTCATGATGATTACCGTGTTCTTGAAATCCACGACGCGCCCCTGCCCGTCCGTGAGCCGGCCGTCGTCGAGGATTTGCAGCAGCACGTTGAAGACATCCTGGTGCGCCTTCTCGATTTCATCAAACAAAACGACCGCGTACGGGCGGCGCCGCACAGCTTCGGTAAGCTGACCGCCCTCCTCGTAGCCGACGTAGCCCGGCGGCGCGCCGATGAGCCGCGCCACGGTGTGTTTCTCCATGTACTCGCTCATGTCGATGCGCACCATCGCGTTCTCGTCGTCGAACAGAAACTCCGCCAGCGCCCGCGCCAGTTCCGTCTTGCCCACTCCCGTCGGGCCAAGAAAGATGAACGAGCCGATGGGGCGATTCGGATCCTGCAACCCGCTGCGGGCCCGGCGAACGGCGTTGGAAACGGCGACGATGGCTTCCTCCTGACCGACTACGCGCTCGCGCAGACGCTCCTCCATGTGCACCAGCTTTTCGCGCTCGCCTTCGAGCAACCGGGAAACCGGGATGCCTGTCCACAAAGCCACAACCTCGGCAATGTCGTTCTCGGTGACCTCTTCGGTGAGCATCTTGCCGCTCTTCTGCAGCTTCGCGAGCTTGCCGTCGGCAGCAGCCAGTTTCTTCTCCAGCTCGGGCAAACGCCCGTACTGAATCTCGCTGGCCTTCGCCAAATCGCCTTCACGTTTTGCCTTCTCAACCTGTTCCTTTGACAATTCAATGGCCGACTTGAGGCTCCGAATCTCGTCCACTACGCCCTTCTCATTCTGCCACTTTGCCTTGAGCTTCTTGCTTTGCTCCTGCAAGTCGGCGAGGTCTTTCTCCAGCTTGCCGAGCCGCTCCTTGCTGGCCTTGTCGCTCTCCTTCTTCAGGGCCGTTCGCTCGATTTCCAATTGCATGATCCGCCGCTCGATCTGGTCGATCTCGGTCGGCATTGAATCCAGTTCCATCCGCAGACGCGAAGCCGCCTCGTCCATGAGGTCAATCGCCTTGTCTGGCAGAAAACGGTCGGCGATGTACCGGTGCGACAACACCGCCGCGCTCACCAGCGCGCTGTCCTGGATCCGCACGCCGTGGTGGACTTCGTAGCGCTCCTTCAGCCCGCGCAGGATGGCGATTGTGTCTTCGACGCTCGGTTCGCCCACGAGAATCGGCTGGAACCGCCGCTCCAACGCGGGGTCTTTCTCGATGTACTTCCGGTATTCGTCCAGCGTCGTCGCGCCAATCGTATGCAATTCGCCGCGCGCCAGCGACGGCTTGAGCATGTTTGCCGCATCGACGGGTGCGCCTTCCGCCTTGCCCGCGCCGACCACCGTGTGCAATTCGTCGATGAATAAAATGATGTTGCCCTCGGATGCGACGACTTCTCTCAGGAACGCTTTCAAACGATCCTCGAACTCACCGCGATACTTCGCGCCCGCGAGCATCGCGCCGATGTCCATCGCGATGAGACGCTTGTCCTTCAAGCCTTCCGGCACGTCGCCGCTCACAATCCGCCGCGCCAAGCCTTCAGCGATTGCGGTCTTGCCGACGCCCGGATCACCGATGAGAACAGGGTTGTTCTTGGTGCGGCGCGATAGCACCTGCATGACACGGCGAATTTCCGCGTCGCGCCCGATGACGGGATCGAGCCTGCCGCGGCGCGCCTCTTCGGTCAGGTCGCGGCCGTACTTCGTCAACGCCTGATACTTATCTTCGGGATTCTGATCGGTGACCTGCGCGGTGCCCCGCATGTCGCGCAGAGCCTTCAGGATGTCCGCGGGCTTCAGCTTCAGCAGCTTTGTCGTCTCGGCGATGCCGAGCAGGACGTGCTCGGTGCTGACAAACTGGTCTTTGAGTTTGTCCGCCTGCACGAACGCCGCATCGAGCGCCGTGCGTAGCGGCTTGCTGAGGTAAATCTGCGTCGAGTCGATGCCGTGTACTTGGTGGCGGCGGTTCAACTCTTCGTCGAGCGTGTGCAGAATCGCGTCGGGGTTCGCACCGAGTTTTTCCAGCAACGGCCGCACAAGCCCATCGGGTTGCTGAATCAGCGCCGACAGCACGTGCTCGCAGTCCACTTCCTGGTGATTGAGCTTCTGCGCGATCTCCTGCGCCGATTGCAGCGCCTCTTGCGCTTTGATGGTGAGTTTGTCGAAACGAATCATGCCTCAACAATAGCCACGCCTCCGCCCGTTGCCAAGCGCGGCGGGTGTGCGTTTACCAGTCCTTTTTCGGCGGCGACGACTTCTCTACAGTCCCCAAGTCGAGATCCTCGCCGGGTTTCATTGTGAACTTGCGTTGCGAGTGGTTGGTCCAACCGGAGCCCGCTCCCGCGCGAAGGGGGATGCGCGTCGTGAGCTGAAGCTCGCCCGGCGGCACGTGTTCGAGCGCGAACCGCCCGTCGTCATCCGTCCGAGTTCCGTGCAGATTGAGTTGCGGCCGGTCAAATGAGTAGCCAGCAGGCCAGCCCAAATCCACGTTTTCACCCGCGACTGGCTTGCCGTTCTGGACAAGCCGGCCGCGCACGCGTGCCCACGGCTGTAATGTCAGCTCGCCCTTCGCTGCCAGCTCGACCGTGCTGCAATGGGCAAAACCACCGGCGCCGGCGGCGAACACTACTCCTTCTCCAAGCTTGGGGGCAAAGCTGAACTTGCCGTCCGAGTCGGTGAGCGACGCAAAACTCCCGCGCCCCCGATAAACCGAGATGGTTCCTCCGCCGGTAAGCGCACTCTGCTCGCCGGCAACTATGTAGCAGACTGTGACACCATTGGCGGGCTTGCCGTCGGGTAGCAGCAACGTGCCGTGTGGGCCAACGCCTCTCTTAAGTTGAATGCTGGTCTTGGTCCGCTCCCGCGTGAGTGCCTCCGAACGCGCGGGCAAGTATCCGTCAGCCTCCGCCATGAGTACAATGGGACCGGCCTTCCCTGAGATCTCTAAACCGAATGTTCCGTTGGTGCCTTCGATAGCTTTGCTCCGGTACCACTCGACCCACGTTCTGAAATCCGGATTGGGCTGTAGCCCGGGCGTGATGCGGAAACGGGGCAGCGGCGCTCCGGTCTCGGCATCCAGCACCTGGCCGGACAGCGTCACCGCATTCGGGATCGTGCGTTTGCCTTCCGCGCCGCAGAGCGGAAGCTTCTCCGGCCGCTCCTCGTCCGGTTGGGTGGAGTAGTCCGGTGCGAGTTCCTTGCCCAGTTCCAACAGCACGGTCAGGTTCGTCTTGTCGCCATCAAGCCGGCCCACGAGCTGGTAAGGATTGAGGCAATCCAAACTGACGTTGCTCCCGGCCAACCGGTAGCCGCTCACGCGCGTGTTAATCAACAGCGTCTCCGTCGGCACATTGGTGAACTCAAAGCGTCCGTCCGCCGGCAACTCGACCGTGAGCGTATCCCAAGCTTCGGAGCGTCCAAGTAGCAGGCGCGTGTGCTCTGGAATCGGCGCGCTGTCGGCCAGCTTCACTTGGCCGCTGAGCCGGTGGCCGGGCACGACGACAAGATCCCCCGCATCTGTTTTCGACCCGTCGCCCTTCACCCGCACGGTGCGGAGCGGCAACGCTCCGAATCTGCCCACCGACGCCATCAGGCCGTACAGAGCGTATTCGCGGTCGGGCAGCAGGTTGGCGAAAAGAAACCGGCCGTTACCGCCCGTGCTGATGACGAAGTCGCCGGTGAAGTTGCCCATCGAGTGGTCCACGCCGACGACGCCAATGGTGACGTTCTTCAACGGCTTGCCCTCGAACATCACACGGCCCGTCAGCGCCGCCCCTTCGGTGATGATGAACTCGCGTCGTTTCGGGCCGGGGCGGACTTCGGCAAAGTTGGCGTTCGCATAGCCCCGCGCTTCGATGCGCAAGTTCATGGCGTCGAATTTCCCCTGCGAGGCGAGCGAAAACTCACCGCGCTCGTCCGTGATCGCGAGCGGGTCAGTGCCTTGGGGCGGCCGACTCGAGGTTGTGTTGCCGATGGTAGTGCTGTTGACGGAAACGACCGCGTTGGGCACGGGCCTTTTCTCAGTGCTGAACACGCGGCCGAGAATCACCTGGCTAGGCGGGATGTTCGTGGCCGTGCGCAACGGCAACGTGGCTTCCAAGGGACCTTTCAGCGGATCCACCTTGTTGAAAAAGGTCGGCACATGACCCGGCGCTACGACCAACACTTGAAAAACAAGGTTTGAATCGAGCGCCTCGATTTTGAACTGTCCGTCAAGCCCCGATTTCGCGCTTTTGCGGCAATCCAGGTAGCAGGATGGGCAAAGCAGACCGGCGCCGAGTCGCGGGCCGGCGGTGTAGATGAAAATGGAAGCGTTAGTGACCGGCTGGCCGCTCTGGCTTTTCACGACGCCGGTCAAATCCGGCCTTGCGTCGGCGGCACGAGCAGCGATCTGCCCCGCGCCGAGCACGGCCAGAGAAACCGAAATGACGAGCGCGAAGCGCATCATGACGCCGAACGATTTCGGCTACGCATCTCGGCAATCTGCTGCTCAAGCTCACGCAATTTGGTGGCGAGTTCGGGCAATCGATTCATCGCCGCGTTCGTCCGCTTGAACTGCGTGTGCGGCACGGCGGGCGCACCGAGCATGATCGCACCCGCTGGGACGTCTTTGGTCACGCCTGCTTGCGCCATGATAATCGCCTTGTCGCCAATCGTCAGATGTCCGGCCACGCCGACCTGGCCGGCCATGGTGACGTGGTGACCCGTAATGACGCTGCCCGCAATGCCCGTCAGCGCGCAGATGATATTGTGCTCTCCGATGACGCAGTTGTGTCCCACCTGCACGAGGTTGTCGATCTTCGTTCCGTTACTGATGCGTGTCTTGCCAAAGCGCCCGCGATCCACGGTGGAGTTCGCACCGACCTCCACATCATCGCCAATTTCAACAAAGCCGACCTGCGGAATCTTCCTGTGCTTCCCCTCGACGACCTCGTAACCGAAACCGTCGGCACCCAAAACAACGCCGCTGTGAAGGGTGACGCGATTGCCGACGATCGTTCGCTCGCGAAGCGTCACGCGTGGATAGATCAGGCAATCCGCGCCGATGCGGGATCCGTGGCCGATGTAGCTGCCCGCGCCGATGACGGTGTTGTCGCTAATAATGACTCCGTCTTCGATCACGACGAACGGTTGGATGGACACGTGCTTGCCCAGTTCAGCAGTAAGCGCAATCTGAGAGGTTTCGTTGATTCCCGGTTTGAAACGAATCGGCGGAGGGATAATGCGCTCGACAACCTTGAAGAAGGCTGCCGTAGGATCATCCACGAGCAAAAGCGTGCGTGTTGAGTCAACGGCGGCGCTGCGAGCGACAATGATGACCGAGGCGCGCGTGGTTTGGACAGCGGAAAGGTATTTGGGGCTTCCAACAAAAGTGAGATCGCCCTCCTGTGCCTCACGGATGCCCGCCACGCCAGTGACCACCTCAGCGGGATTGCCCGAGAGCGTTCCGCCGACTATGTCAGCAATCTCACGCGCGGTAAGCTGCACACTTATTTCGTCTCGGACTTCTTCTGTTCGGGTTTTGGTGTTCCGGTGGTCTTGGGCTGGTTCCTGTTCAGTTTCTTAATGATATCGTCGGTGATATCCATGGAATCCTGGGAATAGACAACGGTGGGAATGCCGTTGAGTGTGTTGCCCGACTTGTCGAATACCAGCGTATAGCCGACGTCCTTCGCCTCTTTGCTGATGACGTCTTTGATTTCGCCGAGGATGGTTTGGCGCATGCGGTCCCTCTGTTGATCGAGAATCTGCTGATGGCTGCGCTGGTACTCCTCGAGATCGCGCTGCGCCTTCTGTGTTTCGGCTAATTTTTCCTGCACGGCCTTCTTCTTTTGTTCGCGCACCTCAGGGGTGTATTCGGTTTTTTCCTGCTCCTCGCGCAGTTTGGTCAATTCATCAATTCCCTTGCGGAGCTGCGTTCTCAACTCCTCCTGCTCCTTATTGTAGGAGTCGATTGTCTCTTTCAGCTTCGCTGAGGCAATGGGAGTCTTGTAATACTCGATAAAAACCCTGTTGAGATCCACCAGGACAATTCGCCCCGACGAAACTTGGGGAAAGGCAGTCGTGCTTAACGCCACGATGCCACCCGTGATCAATGTGACGATTATGTTTTTCATTCTCTTTCCGTACCTTTCTTTCGTGCTTTTGGTTCCGGCCACCCACTATATCAGAATTGGTAGCCAACGCTAAATTGAATTTTTCCTGTTTTGCCTGTCTCCTTGTCGGTCTGGATCGGGTAGCCATAATCCAGCCGGATCGGACCGATTGGCAGGTTCAGCCGCACGCCGATGCCCGCGTCCGATTTCAAGTCACCCAGATTGAACGAATACGAGTCCTTCTCCACCTCGCCGATGTCGAAGAACACCGCGCCCCGAATGCGCTCGACGATTGGAATCGTGTATTCGACCGTCGCGTTGGCGTACGTATTGCCGCCCACAGGCTCGCCATGGACGTCTCTCGGGCCGACATCGCGAAATCTAAATCCGCGCAATGTATTGGCGCCTCCCAGAAAATAGCGGTCGAAAATGGGCACGTCATCAACTTTGACCAAGTGCAGGAACGGGCTTGGGTCTTCGTCAACGATTGGCCCACTGCCTCTTGTTTGGCCGTACGCGTCCACGACGCCGACGGCGCCGAGCAACTCCAAGACATGACCGCCAAACAACGGGAAGAAAGATCTCGTCTTTGCATTGAGTTTGTAAACTGACATGTCGCCTGCGACCGGGCCACCGACGAGTTCCGCGGACAACTCGGTGCGATTGCCCCGCGCGGTCAAAAACACGTTGTCACGCGCGTCGTAAACCAGCGTTGCCAGCACCGAACTGCGCAGCTTCGCGCCGTCCTGCGATTGCAGCTCTTGCGAGGCGCTCTTCGAAACCTTCTCTGTGATGTCCTGAATGCCATATTGGACTCCCACCCGCAGAAACTCGTTCAACGCCTTTTCGAATCGGAAATCCACCCCGGTGCGATCCTCGACAAACTCGGTGCTCAGATAGCTGCTCTCGTGATGAAACGCGTCGAATCCAAACAACAACCTTTGATCCAGGAACCACGGCTCGACAAACGATAAGACGTAGTCCTGCCGCTTGAACCCGACTTGCGCGCGGATGGTGAGATGCTGGCCGCCGCCCGTGAAGGCCGGCCAGTTGAACAGATCGAAATTGCCTTGTGTGAGTTCGACGAATCCGAGCAGGTTGTCAACGGAACTGAAGCCCGCGCCGAAGGTCACCGTGCCGGTTTGTTTCTCTTCGACGTTGATCACGAGGTCCTTGCGGTTCGGCACTTGCGTAGGCTCCGGGATCGTATCAACCTTGGAGAAATAGTTGAGGTTGCGCAATCGTTCGGCGCTGTGATCGACGCGCACAGTGTTGTAGATATCGCCAGGCGCAACGGCCAACTCGCGTCGAATCACTTTGTCCTTGGTCTTGGTGTTGCCTCGGATTTCGATCTTGTCGATGTACGTCAACTGACCTTCTCTGATCGCGTACGTCAGATCGATTCGGCCCGTCTCGACATTTGGGTTGCGGGTTGTGCGGGCTGCCGTATCGAGATAGCCCCGCGCGCCATAGTAATCTTCAAAGGCTTTCATGTCTTTCGAAAGACCGTCGGGCGTGAACGTCTGACCCGTCTTCATCTTGAGTTGTTTCTCAAGTTCAGCGACAGGAAACAACGTGGTTCCCTCGATCTTGATGTCGCCGACTTTGTACTGGTGGCCCTCGAAAATACCGACATGCAGAACCATCCATTTCGGGCTGACGCGCTCAACGCGAGTATCGCGGACCTCCATGTCGATGTACCCTTTGGAGCGGTAAAAGTCCTTCAGTTTGTCCAAGTCTTCCTTGAACACGTCCTCCTTGAGCACGCCCGTGCCCGCCAGCCATGAACCCCACCACCGCCTCTTCGTCTTGAATAATTTCAGCAGGCGCTGAGTCGGATACGCCTGGTTGCCCGTGATCTGAATCTGCTGGAGAAAAACGTGATTGCCTTCAGTGATCCTGAAGCGCAGCACGGCTTTGCCCGTGTCTTTGTCGATGTTGACTTCGGGCTCGATCTTGATGTCGGGGTAACCCGCCTTCTGGTACATCTCGATGATTTTCTGCGCGTCAGCGTGCGCCTTCCGCTCGTCGAGGATGTCGCCAACCTTCTGGCTGAGCTCCCGTTTCAGACGCTCGTCCTTGTAGCGCTTCGCACCCTCGAAAATGATTTCCTTGATTGTGGCTTTGCCTTGGACCTGATAGACAATCTTCACGCCGTCTTTCACGGGCTCTTCCAACACGCGCACATCGGAGAAATATCCGGCGCCGATCAGGTTGCGGACGTCTTGTTCGATCACGTCGCGGGAATGCGGTCTGCCGACTGCGGTCTGAATGTTGGCGGTGACGACCGATTTGTTTACGGTCTCAGGCCCGACAAAGCGGACTTCAATCTCGCGGACAATCGGCTGTTCTTCCTGCCCCCAAAGCTGCGGCCGACTGAGAAGTGTTGTCAGAACAACCAGTCCCCACAGCAGCCGCCTCATTCCTCACTCCCCTCGAAGTCAGGAACGTCTTCATCGTCCACCTTCGCCGCATCTTCAAATCTCGTAAACTCGCTCAGGAACGTGAATTTCACCTCGCCCGTCGGACCGTTGCGTTGCTTGGCAATGTATAGAGTGGCCTTGCCTTTCTCCGCCTTCTTCTCATCCTTCCCTTCATCAGTCGTATCATCGACGTACACCTCTGGCCGTACCAATAACCCAACCAAGTCGGCGTCCTGCTCAATCGCGCCTGACTCGCGCAGGTCGGCCAGCTTGGGGCGACCGCCTTCACGTTGCTCGGGTTGGCGGTTCAACTGGCTCAAGACGATGATCGGAACCTGCAACTCCTTGGCCAGCGCCTTGACGCCCGCGGAGATATCGGAGATCTCCACCTGACGGCTGAGGTCGGCGCGGCGGGACGGCGCACGGACGAGTTGCATGTAGTCGATCACCAGCAGGCGCACATCGAACTGCAGTTTCATCCGACGCGCACGAGCACGAATCTGGTGGATGGTGAGGCCCGCCGAATCGTCAATGTACAGCGGCGACTTCATCAACTTGCTCGCGGCCGAGGTCAGTGGATGAAAATGCTGCTCGCCCAAGAAACCATCACGGACGGCGTGGAGGTTCACCCTCGCTTGGGAGCAGAGCATGCGCTTGACGAGTTCCTCCGACGACATCTCCAAACTGAACACGCCGACGGGAATATTTTGGTCGATGGCAACGTTTCCGGCAATGTTGATCGCCAGCGCCGTCTTGCCCATCGACGGGCGACCCGCGATGACAACCATGTTGCCCGGATGCAAGCCGGAGGTGAGCTTGTCCAGATCGCGGAACCCCGTCGGAATCCCCGTGACCGCGCCGCGCTGATCGTAGAGGCGTTCGATGCTGGCCATCGCGTCCTTGATGAGGTCGCGAACTGGCACCGCACCGGTGGTGGCCTTCTCCGCGGTGATGTTGAAGATCTGTTGCTCAACCTCGTCCACCCAAGCCTTGACGTCGTCCTGCTGCTCGAATGACTTGGCGATGATGTCGTGCGCCGCGCCGATCAATTGACGAAGCAGATACTTTTCCCAAACGATGTTGATGTACTCCTCGACGTTGGCAGCGGTGGGAACACGAGTCACTAAATCGGCGAGGTAGACCGCACCACCGATCTCATCGAGCTGGTTCTTGTCCTGCAGTCGCTGGGTCAGCGTGACCAGATCGATCGCTTGCATCGCGTCCTGCAACGCGGCGATCTCGCGGAAAATGACTTGGTGAGCGGCATAGTAGAAATGCTCTTCGGTCAAACGCTCGCGAGCTTGCGATCCCGCTTCAGCGGGACTCAACAGCATCGCACCGAGAACCGCAATCTCTCCGTCCATGCTGTTGGGCAGGACGCGGTCCAATGTCAGCGCCGAAAGCCCCCTGCCGCCTCCCAG
>JBEKFI010000121.1:0-9823 GCA_050013395.1 Verrucomicrobiia bacterium
TGGTGAACGAATTTCAAAACCTTATCGACAACGAGAAAAAAGTTGTGCCACGTGAACGTCTCGGTGTCGCGGGGCAAGCGGACATCGGCGTGTTCACGACCTCCCACCCAAAGTTCCTCAATGCCCCACTCAGGGGGAAGCGGCTTGACGGGCTCCAGCGATCGGATAATCGATAGCGGCACAAGCATCGCCCGCGACCAAGCCGACATGTTGTAGATGCTGAAGCTGAACCACTTCGGCAGCAGAATTAGCTCAGGTGGAATCGCCGGACAACCATCCCAAGGATACAAACCAATCATCGCCAAATAAATCTTGGTGAACGTGTTGCATCTGGTCAGGCCGCCCGCGTTCAGAATGGCTTGGCGCGTCTCGATCATGTGATCGGCATCGACGGAGTCTCCGGCTATTCTGAGGGCCAGGTAGGCCTTGACTGAGCCGCTCAAATCCATCGGTCCGCCAGGATAGGTCGAGACACCGCCGTCGGGGAGGAGCTTGGAGCGGATATAGTTGGCGGCCTTGAGGATCTTGACGGGATCGAGCTTGTCAGTGAAATGGAGGTAGATCAGATATTCCGATTCCAGAATCGTATCACCTTCCAGTTCGGCGCACCAATGGCCGTCGTTTGCCTGACGCTCAAGCAGCCAATCTTGGGCGGCTTGGATAGCCGTTCCCAAGCGAGGGCGCATGTCGAGAGCATAATCTTCCTGCGCTTGAATCATGAATATTCCGGTTTTTCCTCCCTCACAAAAACCTACGCAATTATAGTCTGCCGCTCGGGATTGTAAAGCAGTTTAATCTCGCCGCCTTCCCTCGATTCTCGACCAAAACCGCTGGAGTTCATCTGCCAGGTCGACATGGGCCAACCCTCCTTCCGCCTCATCCGACCAGTCCGGTGGGAACAGCGTTGAATACTGCGGCTGAGCAAAACGTTGGCAAACCAGCACCGCCACCCCGCGATCAGTCTCCGTCCGTATCAGCCTCCCGACCGACTGGATGACCCGATTCATACCTGGATAAAGATACGCAAATTCAAAACCTTTTCCATAACGATCTTCGTAGTACTGCCGCATCAACTCCCGCTCAAAGCTGACCTGCGGCAGGGCCGGGCTGACGACGACGACACCCGAAAGCAGATCTCCGGGGTAATCCACCCCTTCGGCAAACAGTCCACCTTGCACGGCCAGCACCAACTTCGGCGGGTCGGGCTGTTTCAGCGATTCCACAAATTGCTGTCGCTGGACTTCCGTCATATTTGGCGTTTGAATTAGCACTCGATATCCGCTCTGGTTGTCATTCTGAGCGGAGCGAAACCGCTGCGGGCCGTCTGTAGTGCGACGGCAAATCTCAGTCGCCGCTGCCAAGGGGGACAGACCCTTCGCGGAGTTTACCCTGAGTGGAGCCGAAGGGCTCAGGGTGACAGGTTGAGGAAAAGGCAGCTTCTCGGCAACTGCTCGCATGAATTCGTAACTGGGGAACAGCGCCATGTAATTGCCTCGCCGCGCCCACACCGTGGTCGCAATGATGTCGGCAATTCTGCCGTAGTTGGCCGAACGCTGGCGGAACGTCGTTGAAACCTGCGGCACGACAATGATTTTGCGGTTCTCGCGCGGGAATGGCGAGGGAAGGGTTACCTGATCGGTTCGGTCTGCGTCGAAGCCCAGCATCTGACGGTAAAACCCCATCGGCGCGAGGGTTGCCGACATGGCGATGACGCTGTGGAAGCCCTCGATGCGCTCGGCCAGTTGGCGCGACGGATCTTTGCAGACAATCTTGATGGATTGCCCTTGTGTGGCATCGAAAACGTAGGAAAACTCGTCGGCCTCCATTGCCAACACGACGCAGAACTGACCGAAATCTGAAAAGAACTCCTCCACAGGGTCATCGGGAATCGCTCGACCGCGACTGATCTTGTCCAGCAAGTAGCGAACGGTCAGGCGGTTGAACATCGGTTTCAGTTCGTCGAAGAAAGGGCGGGGACAGTCGATGAGAAACTGGTCCGCATCCGCTCGCTGGCTGGCGACGCCTGCAAAAAACCTGTCTAACTCCTTCAGAAACTGCTTCAGTTCCTGTGCCAGCGCAGGCTCGACGTGTTTCAAGTCGCCCATCAACTCGCGGATCTGCTGCCGCCGCAGGCTGGGGGAATAATAATCCATCGCCCGCTGCAAGAGATTGTGCGCTTCATCGATGATCAGAAGTGTATCCGAATAGTCCGCGTCTTGGAAAAACCGTCGGAAGTAAACCTGCGGATCAAACACATAGTTGTAATCGCAGACGATTACGTCCGTCAGCTCGGCCTCAAGCAGAGCCAGTTCGAACGGGCAGAACCGCGCCTGCCGCCCCGCCTCAATCATCCCTTCCGGCATGACCAGCCGCTGGCCCAGCAAGCGTTCCACGATGCGCGTCAGTGCCAGCTTGGCCGTGAAATCGCGCAAGTGCTGGCAGAACTCCTCGTGGCAGGCGTACACGTCGTTGATGCACATCTGCTCGCGCGCCCGGAAGAACACAGCCGTAATGGTAGCGCGGGCGTCCCGCCCGTCCACCGCATTGCTGCTCTCCGGCCCATCACCCATCCTTCGGACACCCTCTCCCCTCGTTGAGGGGAGAGGGACAGGGTGAGGGGAGTTCCCCATCTTCCGCAACGTCTCTACCGCAATCGCTTGCTGCGTGTTCTTCGCGGTCACGAAGAACAAACGCATATCATTGGCCAACGCATACTTGACGGCCGGGTACAACGCCGCCGCCGTTTTGCCGATGCCCGACGGCGCCGAAACCATCAAGTGTCGCCCTTCCGCCAGCGCCTTCTCGACGGCGGCAATCATCCGGTCCTGGTATTTGCGCGGCTTGTCGTAGGGGAAATGCACCTCCGTCGCGCGTTTGCGGCGCGAGTCGCGGCGGCGTTCTTCCTCGTACGCGTTGCCGATGAGCGTCCGCACGCGCTCGGCAATCATCTTCTCGCAATCGTCAAACGGGCCATGGATGTCGATGTCCTTGCGCGATCCGTCGGCGACGTTGACGTAAACCAGCCGCCCGATGACCCTAGTAGCGCAGGCGTCCCGCCTGTGGCCGTTCTTTGCGCCACCGTTTCCCTTAGTAGCGCGACCGTCCCGGTCGCGGTCGTCCTCTGCCATTGCAGGCGAGACGCCCGCGCTACCTCGGTCGTTCTCCACGAAAAAGCAATACAACCGCAACTGTTCGACGTAATGCGGATGTGAATTGGCATCCAGCACGGCGAAAACCAGAGGCGGCAGCACGACGGATTTGATTTCCTCGATGACCCATTGACCTCCGTGTCCGTTTCCTTTGACGAGCGGTCGATACACGCCGTCGATGCGGCCTTGGACGGTCACCTTGAATTCGTCCACGACGGTGGTGTATCGGACGAAAATCTCCTGCGCGTAGCCTTCGTGCAGTTCGGCCTGCGCCCGTTGGTGCTTCACGTGCGCCTCGCGGCCCAACGCCAGCCGCGTCCACATCCGCAGACCAGCAACGCGCCCCGCCCCCGACATCGGTTCCGCCACGAGATCGCCGACCCCGAGTGAGATTTTCTTTTTGGCCAAATCAATTTTGACAGCCATTGCGAAGCAGAATACAGAAGACAGGAGACAGAAGCCAGAAAGCACGAGTCAGCGGTAGAATCGAGCCGATGTCCTTTGACAATGGGAAATTGGGGTACTATACAGAAACTACTTAACACCCCAACGAAGCGAGGTCCAAGTTCGCATGATGTGAACCCAGTACAACAAAGTCTGCACTGAAAGGAAGGACGCTATGGCTAAGGTGACAAGACAGATGGTCGAGAAGGCAGGAATCAACGTAGATCAACTGGTGGAATTGCTGGTCAAGAACGCGGCTGCGGAATTGACCACATTCTACTACTACACGATCCTACGGGTGAACCTGATCGGATTGGAGGGCGAAGGGATCAAAGAGATTGCGGAGACCGCTCGAATCGAAGACCGCAATCACTTTGAAGCGCTGGTCCCCCGTATCTATGAGCTGGGCGGAAAACTGCCGGACGATATGAAGGCATTTCATGACATGTCGGCCTGTCCGCCCGCGAGTTTGCCCAAGGACCCAACGGACGTCCAAGCCATGCTCACGGTGCTGGTGAACGCGGAACGGTGTGCAGTGAAGGGATACACCAATATCTGCAACCTGACAGCTGGCAAGGACCACAGAACCTACGATCTTGCTCAAGCGATTCTCAACGAAGAAATCGAGCACGAATCGTGGTTCTCCGAGTTCTTGGGCGAGGGGCCTTCCGGCCATTTCTTGCGCCGTGGCGAGACTTCGCCCTTTGTCGGCAAGTTCCTGAGATAAGGCCGGAATAAAGTAAAAAGAAGATTGCCAACCAGCGCATGTATCTTTGACAGCTATCGCCGCTAACCATACAGTGCCGCCAGCCACCCGCAAAGCCGAGAGAATCCCGGTGGCGAAGGAGCGATCATGGCGCTGATTCAATGTCCCGAATGTGGGCGGGAAGTGTCCCGCGAAGCGACCGCTTGTCCGCAGTGCGGGTACCCGGTCGCGGAACGCCTTGGCGACGCCGCCGGCGCGGCTGCGCCAGCCAATGATGCGACACCGTTGCTGGAGGCCCGGCCGTCGTGGTGGAACTTTTTCTGGTATCTCGTGTTCTTTTGGCTGATCGTTCCGTTGCTGATCGCGCTCTGGAAACGAAACTCGCTGGTGCTGCGCGTTTACCACGACCGCGTGAAGCTGGAGCGCGGCCTGCTCGGCAAGGAGTACCGGGAACTTTTCATCGGCGATATCCGCTCGATTGACGTTGACCAAGGCGTGCTCGGCCGGTTGTTCGGGTTTGGGGATCTGACCATTTCGACGGCGGCAACGGTGGATGCGGCGGAAATCATGCCCGGTATGCCGCACCCGTTGCGCATCAAAGACCTCATCATCGCGCAGCGTCAGCAGACGTAGAAAAAGAATACAGGAGTCAGGAGACAGAAGACAGAAGGCAGGAGACAGAAGACAAAATGAGACAAACAATTCCATTCCTCGTCGCCGACGCTGTTGTGAAAAGAGATGGCGAAGAGCACGGAGTGTTAGGCCGACAGAACCGCCGTCTATAGGTTCTTATGCGGAAACCATACAAGGCGTAGTTAGCGCTATGATGATTAATATTTACGCGGCATGGACTGGATTTCTGCTGGGGTGCGTTGCCGGCGCTGTTCCCGGCCTCTTCTTCCATGATGAGGGCTGGCTTGGCGGCTACACTTCGTGGCAACGACGAATGATCCGGCTTGCGCACATAGCTTTTTTGGGAGTCGGATTTCTGAACCTGGCATTCGCGCTGACGGCTCGCGCGCTTGGGTTGGAATCGGGTTTGGGGGTGCCATCCGCCCTCCTGATCGTTGGCGCGGTGACGATGCCGCTCGTCTGCTATTTGTCCGCATGGAAGGCTGTTTTCCGGAACCTGTTTTTCATCCCTGCTCTGTCGCTAACCTTCGGCATAGCTGTGTTTCTGTGGAGGATCATTTCCGCATGCGAATAGGACTTATCGCTATGAGTGGCATACGAGTGTGCGACACGGAGCTTCTCCGTCTTGGATTGACCCTGCCGGGCTTCGTGGAAAGAAGCAAGACGATCGCATCACTGCCAAGTCTCGGTTTGCTCACACTCGCGGGTATGACGCCCGCCAAACACCGAGTGGAGTACATCGAAGTGCCTGACCTACGCCAACTCAGCGACTTACCGAGTAGCTTCGATCTCGTGGCAATCTCAAGCTACAGCGCACAGATTAATGAGGCGTATGAGCTGGCCCAGCGCTATAAGGCGGCGGGCATTCCGTCCGTCATGGGTGGGCCCCATGTCACCGCTTTGCCGGACGAAGCGGGGGAATACTGCGATGCGGTCGTCATCGGCGAAGGTGAACCGTGCTGGGCGGACGTCTTGGCGGATGCCGAGCGCGGGAGGCTACAGCCACGTTATGGCTCCATGGAAAGTGACTACGACCTGGCAGACGCACCCATGCCGGCGTTTGAACTGCTCGATATTTCCAAATATAATCGTCTCACGGTTCAAACCAGCCGGGGATGTCCTCATCAATGCGAATTCTGTGCCAGCTCCGTTGTCCTCACGCACCGGTACAAGCAGAAGCCTGTTTCCAGAGTGTTGGAAGAGATCGACCGGATACTCGGCATCTGGGATCGCCCCTTTATCGAGTTCGCCGACGATAACAGTTTTGTGAACCACTCGTATTGGAAGGAACTCCTGGGCGTGCTCAAGGGGAAGGGACTTAAATGGTTTGCGGAAACCGACCTCTCGGTGGCCAACGATCCGGAACTGCTCGACCTCATGAGGGAAACCGGGTGTGCGCAAGTGCTGATCGGGTTCGAGAGTCCCATCGAAGCCGGTCTGCATGGTATCGAATTGCGGAGTGATTGGAAGTTCAAAAAGTTTCCAGACTACAAGGAAGCCATTCGTGCCATACAATCCAGCGGGATCACGGTGAATGGTTGTTTCGTGATCGGTCTCGACGGACACACGCCTGACATTTTCGATCAAGTCTTCGCTTTCGTGAAGGAAACTGAACTCTACGAGGTTCAAGTCACACTCCTGACACCTTTTCCCGGCACCCCGCTCTACACTCGCTTGGAACGGGAAAAAAGGCTGATCGAGCCCCGGAACTGGAAGAAATGCACTTTGTTCGATATTAACTTCCAGCCCGCAAACATGACCGTGCAAGAACTGCATGACCAGTTCAAGAGGCTGGCCGTCGAGTTGTATAGTAAGGAGTTCACAACATGGCGGAGGGGCAACTTCAGAAAAAACCTCAGAAAACGCCATAACCCGGAGGAAGTGTCATCATGAAGAAGTCTATGATATCAATGCTTTTTGTCATCGCGGCCCTCTACGACGGGCTTCTTGGCCTGTTGTTTCTGATTGGGGCAGACGCTGTGTTCAAGACCTTTGATATAACGCCCCCGAATCATTTCGGATACGTTCAATTCCCTGCCGCATTACTGCTGATCTTTGCCAGCATGTTCGCGGCGATAGCCAAAGCTCCTTCGCGAAACAGGTGTCTGATTCCATACGGCATCCTTCTGAAGGTCGCCTATTGCGGAGTAGTGTTTGCTCACTGGTTCACTGGCGGCATTCCCTATATTTGGAAGCCCTTCGCCGTTTTTGATCTCGTATTCCTCGGCTTCTTCGCTTGGGCATATCAGTCTTTGGGCAGAATAACAGAGGGAGAACGAAGCGCTAGCAACGGCATCGAACCTATTCGGTGACCCGCGGCGGGTCATCCGCTCGCTAAGCATACAGTAGCCATCGAACAGAAGCCAGTAGTCAGGAGTCAGTAGCCAGAATGAGACAAAACCTTCTTGTACTTTTCCATGTTCTGGCTTCTGGCTTCTGGCTTCTGACTCCTGCCGTTTCCGCCTCGCTCCCGACGTTTGACGATTTCCGCCGCATGGATCGCGAGCGACGGACAAACGGCCAATTGATGACGGCTGAATCGCTTGAGATCAGCACCCCTTCTGCAGATTTGCTCCTGCGCACGACACAGGAGAAGGCGAAAGATTCCCAAATGCTTTGGGGCGCAGCCGAGTCGTTGGGCGACTGGCCAAAGAAGCGCGCGATGTTTGAGTCGGCCCTGCTGGCCAGCGGAACGAATACGGCGATCGCCGTGCGTTATGCCTGCGCCGCGGCCCAGCAGCGCGAGTTCGAGCTTGCCCTCCAATGTGCGCGATCCTGCGAGAAACAGGACGCCGACAACATCGTGCCCTGGCTGTTGGAAATGTGGGTGCTGCGGCAGCAAAATCAATCTTTGGAAGCAGTCAAGCCGCCCGTGTCGGCAACACGGTTTCACGATTACGGAGCGGAAGCCGCCCGCGCGCGGATTGGGCTGTTGGAGGCAGCGGGTTATTCACCGTATTCGGCGCGGCGGATCGGTGTCCTCACCATCGACAGGTACGTGCTCGCCATGGTACTCGAACTTGCCCAACACCCCCTCGATCCCGCGATCGCCCCCGTCTTGTTGACCGCCGCCAAATCAATGCAGCAAGGCCCCACGTTCATCGTGACGGAATTGGTTGGACAGCACGTCGAAAGTGCCGCGTCGACGGTCCGTGAACATGCTGACGCCGATCCACAGCTTGCGCAGCACATGGAGCAATTGCAGGAGCGCCGCCAGGATCTTCAGCAATTGGTCGCCGCAATCCAACGTGACGCCATCGATTTGGCCACCGAATCGGAAATGGTCCAGTACTTCGACAACGTGCTGGGGCTTGGCGAAGAAAGCGCGATGAAAAAGCTCGCGCAAGAAGTGCGCCGCCCGCCAGCCCGACCGTGAGACCATTGGCATGAACGACACGGGGTCAGATTCCAGAGCAGACAACGATTTGTCCGCGCGATCTGATCGGTGGTTTGCGGCAACGCGCTGGACGGTGGTCCTGGCCGCCGGCCGGGGCCAGTCGCCGCAAGCGGAGCAAGCGCTGGAACAGTTGTGCCAGACCTATTGGTATCCGCTCTACGCCTACGTGCGGCGGCGCGGGTACGAGGCGCATGAGGCGGAGGACTTGACGCAGGGGTTCTTCGCGCGGTTGCTGGCAAAGAACGATCTCGCGGGCGTGGACCGCACCAAGGGAAAGTTCCGCTCGTTCCTGCTGGCGTCGCTGAAGCATTTTCTCGCGAACGAATGGGACAAAGCGCGGGCGCAAAAGCGCGGCGGTGGCCAGGTCATTCTGCCGCTCGACGGTTCCGAGGCGGAGACGCGCTATCAACACGAGCAGGCATACGAGCTGACGCCGGAGAAGGCGTTCGAGCGGCAGTGGGCGCTCACGATCCTCGGGCAGGTGCTGGCGCAACTGCGGGCGGAGTTCGTTGCCGACGGTAAAACAGAACTGTTCGAAACATTGAAGGGCTTCCTCACCGGTGCCGATGATGAGCAGTCCTATGCCGAGGTGGGTGCCAAGCTGCGGATGAGCGCAGGAGCCATCAAGGTCGCCGTCCACCGTCTGCGGCGGCGCTACCGCGATCTGTTGCGCGAAGAAATCTCCCACACCGTCGCCACCCCCGAAGAGGTGGACGAGGAAATCCGCGCCTTATTCGCCGCGTTCATGGCTTGATTGGAGCGGGCACCTTGACGAGCGTGGCGCGAGTCTCCCTCTTCTCCGTCCCCCGTGTCGCGCCGACGCGTCTCGCCGTAGCTTCAACGTAGGCGGAAACCTTGGCGTAGGCGGATTCATCCCTCATCCCTTCGACCGCCGGCTCTACGGTGACCAAAGCCGAATGTGATCGTTTGGATGACGATTGCGGAAAGAGGAAAGCGTCGCCACCGTCTACGGTACTCGGGCGTGGAGTTGGTCAATTTCTTCACGTCTCCGGTCAAAATGAGTTGGTGACAGTTGTAGACATTACCGGTCGGATCGGGCATGATGGCAATACCTGCGGCGGAACAAATCCGGCCACAGGTGAGTCAACCCGCAAACGAAAGGCCGAGCGATCATGGGCGATAGATCCCCGAAGTCCGTCCACAAGCACGCGACGCAGAAACAGGCCAAGAGCGACAAGGCAAATCAGGCGAAACAGCAGGCCGTGTTCGCCAAGCAATCCGCAAATAAGAAGAAGTAACCGGCGGCCACTCGACCAACCGCCAGCAACAGCGTCAGTCCAATAGCATGTCTTTGCATCTTCATCCTTCCTCTGATCGAATGTCTTTTCGGGCTGTCCGCTTGTTGGCGGACCGCCTAGCCCGGATTATTCACGATGCGCTTGAAAGCTCGACAGTCTGTCACAGCTCGAACCCTCACCCTGACCCGCCTGCGCCGAGGCTTCGGCGGGCAGGCCCTCTCCCTTGGAAAGGGAG
>JBEKFI010000122.1:0-18899 GCA_050013395.1 Verrucomicrobiia bacterium
TTGCTGGCGGCGCGGTGCGGCGGTTACTTGGTGGCGGTTGCCGCTGGACAGGAAACTGGCCGCCCTCGCGCGGGAAGCAATGCGTGAATTGGAGAATGGTTAGACGCGACCCCAACTTCGCGCCCCAACTTCGGATCCAACTTCAGAGTTTGCAGGGGGACATTCTCACGGAGTTACGACACATCGCGAATTGAGGGTTGACATTGGCCATTGCGTTGGCTAGTTTACGCGCCTTCACGAATTCAGGCACCGAAAGATTCATGAGTACGTTCATGGCAAAAAAAGAAGAGCAGAAGCGGCGTTGGTTCGTCATCGACGCCAACGGGCAGGTGCTCGGCAAAGTGGCCGTCAAGGTCGCCAATGTGTTGCGCGGCAAGGTCAAGCCGACCTTTACGGCGCATGTCGATACCGGTGATTTTGTGGTGGTCGTCAATGCCGAGAAGGTCGTGCTGACGGGCAAGAAGGAAACCAACAAGCAGTACATGACCTATTCGCAGTATCCCGGCGGCAAAAAGATCCGGACGCCCAAGCAGATTCGCGCCGAACACCCGGAAAAGCTCATCCAACACGCCGTGCGCGGGATGATCCCGAAAAATCGGTTGGGACGGCAGATGATCACCAAGATGAAGGTTTACGCCGGGCCGAATCATCCTCACACAGCCCAACAGCCCGAGCCACTTTCAATTTGAGTAATTGACGACAGGAAACATTTTCATGGCAAAGGAAATCACCAACCAGTTCATGGGCACCGGCCGCCGCAAGAGCAGCGTGGCGCGCGTGCGTCTCACGCCGGGGACCGGCAAGCTCGTGGTGAACGACCGCAAGCTTGAGGAGTACATCACCATTCAGGAATTGCGGACTCATGCGCTTGAGCCGCTGAGCGTCACGCAGACGGCTGACAAGTACGACATCACCATCAGTGTCGGAGGTGGCGGCATCTCCGGCCAGGCGGGAGCGATTCGTTTGGGGATTGCCCGCGCACTCCTTCAAGCTGCGGGCGAACTCAAGCCCACGCTTCGCGACAAGGGTTTCCTGACCCGCGATTCGCGAATGAAGGAGAGAAAGAAATACGGTCAGCCGGGGGCACGCAAACGCTTCCAGTTCTCGAAACGTTAAGCGAAACTTTAAGTTTGCACGCGCGAGCCTCGGGTTGCACAATCCGGGGCTCGGCGGTTTTTTTGGTGGGAACCCTCACCCTGACCCTCTCCCTTCGGAAGGGAGAGGGGAGAAGTTCTCTTCGCCCCGCTTGCGGGGAGAGGATCAAGGTAAGGGGTGTTCACGAGCGAAGAAGTCAACAACATGAACAAGACCAAAGTTACCATCGTCGGCGCCAGTGGATACTCCGGGCAGGAATTGATTCGCCTGCTGCTGCGTCATCCGCACGTGAACATTGTCTGCTTTACGTCGCGCCAGTTCGCCGGCAAACCAGTCGCCGGGGTTTTCCCGCGCTTTCGTGGCCAGATCGACGCTACCTTCGTCCAGCCGAGCCTCGACAAGCTTGTCGGCGACGTGGTGTTCCTCGCGTTGCCGCATGGCATCGCCGTCGAGTTTGTGCCGGGCTTGCTGCAGAAAGGAATGAAGGTCCTCGACCTTTCTGCGGACTTTCGTCTCAAATCCGCCGCCGTTTACAAGGAGTTCTACGACCACGAACACGCCGCGCCGGAGCTTCTCAAGGAATCCGTTTACGGCTTGCCGGAACTTCACCGTGATAAAATCCGGGGCGCAAATCTGATTGCCTGCCCCGGCTGTTA
This sequence comes from Verrucomicrobiia bacterium, assembly GCA_050013395.1. Classification (GTDB taxonomy): domain Bacteria; phylum Verrucomicrobiota; class Verrucomicrobiia; order Palsa-1439; family Palsa-1439; genus JBEKZD01. Next base: position 1,752 of record JBEKFI010000122.1, read on the forward strand.
CCCGACGAGCATCATTTTGGCCGTCGCGCCCGCGCTGAAGCGCGGCCTCGTGGAACCAACGGGCATCATCGCCACCAGTCTGAGCGGCGTCAGCGGGGCAGGCCGTAAAGTCAGCGACGAGTACCTGTTCACCGAGTGCAACGAAAGCGCCCGCGCCTACGGCATCCCGAAGCACCGCCACCTCAGCGAAATCGAACAGGAACTCGGTACGACCATCAGTTTCGCGCCGCACCTGATCCCGCTCAATCGCGGGATCATCAGCACCGTTTATATGGATCTCGCTCGGAGCGGGATGGATTTGACTCAACAGCCAGATGCGTTGTCTGTTTACCGTGACTTTTATCGCGGCGAGCAATTCGTTCGCGTCACAGACTCGCTGCCGGACACTAAGAACGTCGAGATGACGAACTACTGCGACATCTCGGTACGGATCGATAAGCGCACCAACAAACTGATCGCCGTCAGCACGATCGACAACCTGACCAAAGGCGCCGCAGGCCAGGCCGTGCAGTGCATGAATCTCGTTTGTGGCTATGAGGAGACAATCGGATTGCTTTGAACGATGAAAATGACAAGCGCCTCTCACCTTGATCCTCTCCCCCAAGGGGAGAGGAAATGGCTGGTGGTGATTCCCTCGCCCCGCTTGCGGGGAGAGGGTTCGGGTGAGGGGTCGGCGATTGGGATTCATGAGAACGACATTTAAGAAGATCAAAGGTTCGGTGACGACGCCACTCGGTTTTCGCGCCGCAGGCATCGCCGCGGGCATCAAGCCAAACGGGAAGAAGGATCTCGCGCTCATCGTTTCGGATCGCCCGGCGACTGTCGCGGCCACATTCACAACCAATCAAGTGAAAGCTGCGCCTGTGAAGCTGGACATGCAGCACGTCAAATCGGGCAAGGCATGCGCCATCGTCGCCAACAGCGGTGGCGCCAACGCTTGCACGGGCAGCTTCGGCATGATCCACGCCAAGGCAATGGCCGTTGCCGTCGCGCGTCGCATAGGATGCGCAGACAATCATGTGCTGGTGTGCTCCACGGGACGCATCGGTACATCGCTGCCAATTGTGAAGATTGAAGCAGGGATCAAGAAGCTGTTGAAACTCGTCTCGCGTCATGGCGGTCACGATGCCGCTCAGGCGATCATGACGACCGACACCTTCACGAAGGAAGTCGCTGTGAAGATCACAGCCGGCGGGAAGGCCGTTCACATTGGCGGAATCGCCAAGGGCGCAGGAATGATTCAGCCGAAGATGGCCACGATGCTCAGCTTTATCACCACGGATGCCGCGATTCCGCGCGCAGCATTGCAGCAGGCGTTGCAGGCAGCAGTGAATCGTTCTTTCAATCGCATCAGCGTGGATGGCGACACCAGCACCAACGACACGGTCATCCTGCTCTCCAATGGCGCGGCAGGTCGCGTACCGATGGGAGAATTTCAGGCGGCGCTCAACTTTGTTTGCATCGAACTTGCCAAGATGATCGTCCGCGACGGAGAAGGCGTCAGCAAGTTCGTGACCGTCAACGTTCACGGCGCAGCATCGAACCGCGACGCAGAAATCGCCGCGCGTTCCGTGGCGAATTCGGTCTTGGTCAAGACGAGTTGGTGCGGCGGCGATCCCAATTGGGGACGCATCATGGACGCGCTCGGTTGCTCCCGCGCCAAGGTGCGAGAAGAACTGGTTGAGATTGCCTATGACGGCGTGCTAGCGGTACGCCGCGGGATGCCCACGAAGACGCCGCTGCCGAAACTGAAGAAGATCGTCGCGCAGCCGACGTTCACCGTTGACGTCCATCTTCATCTCGGTCGCGGTCACTGCGCGATCCACACCTGCGATCTGACGGAGAAATACGTGGGGTTGAACAAGGGGGAATGAGGCTAGAACCCCGGCGCAGAGCGCGTGTAGCCGCGAGTTTGGTCGGTTGTAGCCGCGAGCCTGCTCGCGGCAAGAGGCGAAGGTGGCAGGTTGGAAGGCCGCGAGCAGGCTCGCAGCTACAATGAGAGGACATGCAGGATCTAATTAAAAAAGCCGACGTATTGCTCGAAGCATTGCCGTACATCCAGCGCTTTCGCAGCTCGATCTTCGTCGTCAAGTACGGCGGCAGCTTCATGGATTCGCCTGATCCAAAAATTCGTTCCGGCGTCGCGTCCGACATCGTCTTTCTCGAAGCCGTCGGCATCAATCCAATTGTCGTGCATGGTGGCGGCAAGGCCATCACCGCGGCGATGGAGAAGGCGGGTCTCAAACCGCAGTTCGTGCAGGGCATGCGCGTTACCGATGAGAAATCCATGGAGATCGTCGAGGACGTGATCGCCAACGTGATCAACCGCGACATCGTCGAGATGATCCAGAAACTCGGCGGCAAAGCGCGCGGTTTCTCCGGCAAGGAAGTCTTCAAATGCCGCAAGCTGCTGAGCGATGGCGTCGATCTCGGCTATGTCGGCGAGGTGACGGGCGTCAATGTGGAAAAAGTGCGTAAGTGCCTATATACCCAAGTAACGCCCATCATCAGCCCAATCGGCGTTGGCGATGATGGACACGCCTACAACATCAATGCCGACAAGGCGGCCGCCAAGCTTGCCATGGCCATCGGCGCGCGACGCTTGGTATTCATGAGTGACGTGCCCGGATTGATGCGCGATCCGAAAAACCCGGCAACGCTGATATCGAGTTTGAATGTCGGCGAAGTGCTGGAATTGAAGCAGCAGGGCGTGATTGACAAAGGGATGATCCCGAAGGTGGACAGCGCCGTCGAGGCCGTGCACGCGGGTGTGCGCCGCGTGCACTTCGTGGACGGGCGCATCCCGCATTCTGTTTTGCTGGAGATTTTCACCGACAAAGGCATCGGCACCGAGATCGTCAAATGACGGTCTTGGTAGGGACGACCCGCCGGGTCGTCCGCAACCAGGCACAGGTGAACCGCAGATGCACGCGGATAAACGCGGATAGTGGGATGGGCGTCTCGCCAGTTTCATTCGAAATCGGCCGCACGATTCTGGGATTGCTCCCAGTCCAAGGGTTGCTACGATAGCACCAGCGTTAAGGGATGAGCACCCATCAATCCAGTATGATGTTGCGAGAGTCTGCGACCCGTCAGGTGCTGATTCATCTGCTGCTGTTGGCAGCGGGAAGATGGGAGGCATTGCGCCAAGCCGACCACCTCTTCCAAACCCTCCTCCACCAAGCGTTCACTGAGAGATTGGCACGATGAAAGACGGCATCGAATGAAACACCTCCGGTCGTCATTGGCAGACTTGCGGGGGATGTTCGAGCGGTCCATCACGATCCGCGATGTTGCCGAACCGTTGGTTTCCTTTGACGCAGAACACGCAGCCGATGACGTGGGATCACTGATGGAGAGAAGGGATTTTGACGTAGTGGGTGTTCGGGAACAGGGCGTCATTGTCGGTTATGTGCAGCGGGGAGATTTGAAGGGTGGAATTGTCAGAGATCATCAACTGAAGTTCCAGTCGGGCGATGTCTGTGCGGATGCAGAATCGCTCATCTCAGTTTTTGAATCGCTGCGAAGAAGAGACGCCATCTTCGTCACCATGTTGGGCCAGATTGGCGGCATCGTTACACGCGGGGACCTTCAGAAAGCGCCAGTGCGAATGTGGATTTTCGGCCTCATTTCTTTAATCGAAATGCAAATGGAGCGGATAATTCGACAGAACCATGAAGATGATTCTTGGAAGTCGTTGCTCACCGAGAGTAGGCTGACTGCTGCAAGGAAGATTTTTGACGAACGCAAGCGGCACAATGAGGAGATCGACTTGACGAGTTGCCTTCAACTCGCCGACAAAGGAACAGTGCTTTCAAACGATGAGACGTTTCTCAGAATCTTACGCTACGAAAGCAAGTCCGGGTTGCTGAGCTTTTTTGGACGATTGGAGAAGCTCCGCAACCGGCTCGCACACTCGCAGGATATCATCCGAGGTGCTTGGCCAGAATTGGCCGATTTGCTTATCGAAGCCGAAAGCGTCCTTGGCTGCCTAGAAAAAGCAGGCGTTGCCGATCAGTGAACATGGGTGAAAGTTACGGCAATTCGGGAAGTGCTATTTGTTTCCGTCTGGCTAGCTGGCTGGCCCGCCCACATTAGGAACACCCGCCACATCGGCGATTTCCGCCATTGGAAGGACCACGACGCCTACCAGAAATCCTTCGCCCGCCTCCTCCGCGACCTCAAATCCGCCGAATCCAAGAAATCATGAGCCAGTTCGCCGCAGGCGGAGAGCGGCGGGGTCTTGCTCGCGAATAGACCAGCGATAAAATCTTGCAACGACAGAGAACTGTTCGCATCATGCCATCGACGATGGGATGCACGGAAATCGTCTCACCCACAGGAACAAAAAATGGTGAACTCGGACTGCTTTTTCGGTAGAATTCGCAGTGATGATTCGCGATCCGAACATGGTTCGAGAATTCGAGCGACACTATGCCGCCAACCTCGACTCCTACCTGCCGTACGAGCAGGCGAAGAGGATCTATGAGGATTTGTGGTTGCGGGCCGTGAACTGTGGCGCCATTGATTTGTCAAGCCCGCTGGAAGGGGTGGACGCCGATATCGAAGTGGCCCGCACCCTCAACGCGTTGCCGACTGTGCGCCATGTTTGAGCAACTTCTCGCCCGTTTGGCTCGGGTGTTTGACAAAGCCGGGATTCAATACATGGTCATCGGCGGTCAGGCTGTGATGATCCACGGGCGCTTGCGCGTCACCGAAGACATTGACATGACGCTCGGGTTGGACTCGGCCGAGGCGGGGCGCGTGCTGGAGATCGCGCGGGCAGCGGGGCTGCGACCACTGGTGGAGGATCCATGTCAGTTTGCGTTGCGCACCTCGGTTCTTCCGGTGCAGGCGATCGAGGGTGGTGTCCGCGTGGATTTCGTGTTTTCGTTCACGCCGTATGAGCGGCAGGCGATTGAACGATCTGTCGCTCAGGAAGAAGATGGGTATCCGGTCCGCTTTGCCACGGCGGAGGACCTGATCATTCACAAGCTGTTTGCGGGTCGACCGCAAGACATCCAGGATGTCCGGGGCATTTTGGCGCGAAAACAGGGCAAGATCGACAAACAGTACTCGCGCCAATGGATCGGGCAGTTTTCGCAAATTGAAGGCAAGGCGCATTTGAAGAAGCAATTGGAGGATTTATTGGCGGAGTCGGCCGGCTCGGGCAGCGAAAGTGTTGGCTGAGGACGGCATGTATGCTACAAACCAGCAGTGAGCGGTTACAACTGGTCCAAGTACTGAGTTTGAGGTCAACGTCTCAGGGCGTCAGGACTGGCTCATGGAGCCTGCAATCCCGATCATCGGGAGCGCTAACCTCCTTGTCGGACCGCTCACCCTGTTTTGGACAGTTACCAATGAGCAGCAGCGACATCATCTCGTTGTTCGACAAGTATGTGATGCCGACGTACGGGCGGCAGCCGCTGGTGTTTGTGCGCGGCAAAGGCGCGCGTGTGTGGGATGCCGACGGCAAAGAGTACCTCGACTTCGGCGGCGGCATCGCTGTCAACGTGCTCGGTCATTCGGCGATGACCGAAGTGCTCGCGAAGCAGTCGAGCATTCTTGTGCATTGCTCGAACCTGTACTACACCGAGCCTCAAGGTCTGCTGGCGAAGCGGCTGGTCGAGTTGGTGGGCATCGAGGGCAAATGCTTCTTCTGCAACAGCGGCGGCGAGGCCAACGAAGCGTTGTACAAGCTGGCGCGAAAATTCGGAAACAGCAGCGGCGCGGTGGGGACACCGCGCCCTACCAACGACGGGGCGGGAGGGCGGGCTGGCCCCAGCACGTCGCCGGGTCGCTACGAGATTCTGACGTTCACGGGCAGCTTTCACGGTCGGACGCTCGCAGGCATCAGCGCGACGGGACAGGAGAAGGTGAAGAAGGGCTTCGAGCCGATGGTGGATGGTTTCCGTCATGTGCCGTTCAACGATTTGGACGCCGTCGGGAAGGCAGTCGGCCCCAAGACGGCGGCCATTCTGTTGGAACCGATCCAAGGCGAAAGCGGCATTCAGCCTGCGAAGCCCGAGTTTCTCCGCGGGCTGCGTCGGCTATGCGATGAACGTCAATTGCTGTTGATGTTTGACGAAGTGCAGTGCGGGGTTGGTCGCACCGGAAATTTCTGCGGGTTCAAATCCATTGCGCCCGACGTGCAGCCCGATGCGATTTCGTGGGCGAAAGGGTTGGCGGGCGGATTCCCGATCGGCGCGATTTGGACGCGCGCGCCGTATGCGGATTTGCTGGGACCGGGGACGCACGCTTCCACGTTCGGCGGGACACCGCTGGCCTGCGCCGTGGCGCTGGCAGTGTTGGACACGATCAAGCGCGAGCACCTGATTGAGAACGCGCAACGCGTCGGCGACTATTTTGCACGTCGATTGCGGGATCTGGCGAACGAAACCGGCGTCATCAAGGAAGTGCGTGGGTTTGGTTTGATGATTGGCGTAGAGTTCACACTGGAAGTGGAATCGGTAATTTCGAAACTGGCCGAACACGGATTGCTGGGCATCGCTGCGGGTACGCACGTCGTGCGGTTTTTGCCACCCCTGAACATCACGCGCGCCGAAGTGGACGAGGCCATCGAGAAACTCAGGCTCGCGTTGAGTAAATGCCCCGCTGCCGCCTGAAGGTGTTTGATATTGTAAACACTAGTGTTTGATAAAGTAAACATCTTGGATCGAGCGATGGGCGCATGAACAAGGCCCGGCGGACACGGAGTGGTTGAGTTTCATGGCGGGAAGGCTGGGAAAATTTGCGGAAGCTGTGGACATGGAGAAGGTGTTGCCCATCGCGACAACGAAGGGGAAACGGATGCGGTTCGCGTGGGAGGCGCTGCTGTCGAAGGAATTCCTCATGAACTGGAACCACTGCATGGAACCGAACAGCATGTTCATCGAGGGAATCGACGAGCAGCGGATCGCAGTGACGTTGCGTTGGGCGCTGGTGAACGAGCCGCCCGAAAAAATCAGAGAGCGGCTGAACCGTTGGCTGGAGATGGTTGAGCAGGGGAAGTTCAGGCGGAGCGGTCAGCCCGGGAAACATTTATGAAACACTTGCTGACAGTCGAGCAATTGAACGCAGGGGAGATTGCCGAGGTTCTCGATCTCGCTAAGGATCTGAAAGCGGACCGCGGCAAGGAGGTCAAGGATCTGCCGCTGAAAAACCAGCACTGGGCGTTGGTTTTCAACAAAGCCAGTACGCGCACGCGCGTCAGCTTCGAGGTGGGCGTCCGCGAACTCGGCGGCTCGGCGCTGTTTCTTTCCACGAACGACATTCAGATGGGCCGAGGCGAGACTGTGGCGGACACCGCCCGCGTGTTGTCTCGGTACGTCCACGGCGTGATAATCCGCACGTTCGCGCAGCAGGATGTGGAAGACTTCGCAAAGTTCGGCACGATTCCCGTGATCAACGCGCTCACCGATCACGAGCATCCGTGCGAAATCCTCAGCGACCTATTCACGATCCAGGAAAAGCTCGGCAGCCTGCAGGGCAGGAAGATCGTCTTTCTCGGCGATGGTGCGTGCAACGTGTGCAACTCCTGGCTGTTCGGCGCGGCCAGAACCGACATGGAACTGTGGATCGCCGCGCCCAAGCAGTTTCAACCTGCGGCGGCGCTGGTGAAGCGTGCCGGCGGCGACATTCATCTGACTGACCGATGTCTGGGTGTCGATGGGCAAGGAAGCTGAGGCAGCAGAACGTCTCGAGATTCTCGCGCCGTACCAACTCAATGCGGCGCTGTTGAAACTTGCCAAGCCCAACGCGCTCGTCATGCACTGTCTGCCCGCGTACGTCGGCAAGGAAATCGCCGCCGATGTGTTCGAGGCTCATCAACGGGCCATTTTCGATCAGGCCGAAAACCGACTCCACGCTCAGAAAGCCATCCTAACGATGCTTGCCCGAGCGTGGCGCAAATAGGCTTTCGTCGCAGCATGAAGCCGAGCCGAGTTCAACGAAGTGTTTCGACGTCCCTGCTGGGACTCGCCACCAACGCGGTGCTGGCGTGCGTGAAGCTGGCCGCAGGCATCCTCGGCAGTTCGTACGCGTTGATCGCCGACGGCATCGAGTCGTCTGGCGACATCGCAGGCTCGATCATTATCTGGCGCGGCGTCGCCATCGGCAATCGACCGGCCGACGCCAACCATCCGTACGGTTATGGCAGGGCCGAGACGGTGGCAGCAGCCGCGGTGGCGACCATGCTGATGGGGTCGGCGCTTTTGATCGTCGTCCAGTCGATCAGGGAGATTCTCACCCCGCATCATATGCCGGCGCCGTACACGCTGTTTGTGTTGCTGGGGGTTGTGTTCATCAAGGAAGGATTGTTTCGGTTTGTCGGACGGGTGGGCGCAGAAGTCGAAAGCACCGCCGTGACAGCCGACGCGTGGCATCATCGCAGTGATGCCATCCTGTCGGCGTCAGTCGCGCTGGGAATCACCATTGCGGTGGTCGGCGGCGAAGCGTACAAATCGGCGGATAGCTGGGCTGCGATTTTTGCGGCCGGCATCATCGCGTGGAATGGATTCAGATTGCTCCGACCGGCGGTGCACGAATTGATGGACGCCGCCCCGCAGAGCGACATCGCGAACCAAGCAGCAGCGGTTGCGCGCGGCGTGGAGGGTGTGCGCGGCGTGGAGAAATGCCTGGCGCGCAAGATGGGCTACGACTACGTGCTCGACATGCACGTGGAAGTGGACGGCACGCTTCAGGTGACCGCGGCGCACGAGTTGGCGCACATCGTGAAGGACGAAATACAATCTCATCTCCCGCGTGTCAAAGAGATCACCATCCACATCGAGCCGTTCCCGAATCCAGCGAAAGCAAAGCGGGAGCGGCACGCGGTCTCGTGAATACTTCACTGGAAGAATCCTACCGCCTGTGTGGCGAGATCGCTCGGCGCACGGCGAGGAATTTTTATTACGCGTTCGTCGTAATGCCACGCGAGAAACGTCGGGCCATGTGCGCGATCTACGCGTTCATGCGCCGCAGCGACGACATCGCCGACGACGCAACGAATTCCGCACTGGCGATGAAAGGTCTGCGCCGCTGGCGCGCCGAAGTGGACGCCGCGCTGGCTGGGGTTGGTGGGGCGGGCGTCTCGCCCGCCGGGACGGGCAGGGATGTGAACGGGCGGGACGCCGGTGCTACTGTCGACCCGATCTTGCCCGCTTTGGCGGACACGGTTCGACGTTATCGGATCGAACCGTATCATTTCCATAAGTTGCTCGATGGTGCCGAGATGGACCAGACGAAGACGCGCTACGAGACATTCGACGAACTGTACAAGTATTGTTACCACGTCGCGTCGGTTGTCGGCCTGATTGTTTTGCCGGTCTTCGGGTACAAGGACGACGCGGCGAAGGAACCGGCCGAAGCCTGCGGGATCGCGTTTCAGCTCACGAACATCCTGCGGGACGTGAAGGAAGATGCGCAGATGGGGCGCATCTATCTGCCGCTTGAAGATTTGCGGCGCTTTGGCGTTGAAGAAAGGGAAATCATCAGCGGACGAATGACCCCCCAGTTTATCGAGCTGATGAAGTTCGAAGCGGCTCGTGCCCGTGAGTTTTATCAGAAGGCGCGACCGCTGCTTGGCATGATCAGCGAGGACAGCCGCGGCACGCTGGCGGTGATGACGGGCATTTACGGGGGCATCCTCGACAAGATCGAGCGGAGCTGGTTTGCCGTGTTCGACGGCAAGATTCGGCTGTCGGTTACCGAAAAACTTTGGATCGTGATGAAGAACTGGATGGAGCACCGCTGATGAACATACTGTTGGCGCTGGCATTTCTGTTTCTCAAGACAGGCGAGAAATTTGCGACCCAGGAAACGGCGGGCCCGACGGTTGCCACGTTCACGCATTATCTCGGCGCGTACGAGCCGCAGGTCATAAACGATCCCGCCAAGGCGGTGGAGTTGTGCACCGCAAAGAAGCCGCCGCTGGGCATCGTGACGCCGGGGTTTTACCTGACTTACGCCAAGGCGCTGGGCATTGAGCCGCTGTTGGAAGTGCGACGCCAGAAAGTTCCGACGGAGCGATATGTCCTGGTGGTGAAAAAATCTGCCCCCGATGATCTCGACGCGTTGAAGAGCAAGACCATCGCGACGACGCTGGCCGCTGAGCAGCGGTACGTCCTCAGCGTGGTGCTGAAGGACAGGCTGGGAAACGAGATGCGGCTAAAGCCCATCACCGATGTCGAAGGTGCTGTGTTCGATCTGGTCGAGGGCATGAAGAACACTGCCGACGCCGTGCTGGTGGAGGATGCAGCATGGAAACTGTTCGAGAAAGACGAGGAACTCGGTCCGAAGCTGAAAGCTGTTTACCAATCGGATGAATTACCGCGCGACTTGGTCGTGCTGTTTCGGCCCAATGCAGACAACCTGGATGTGGATAAACTTAAGTCGGCTTTGAAGGAAATGAGCAACAACGACGCCGGCAAGCAAATCCTCAACAGCATCCGCGTGGAAGCCTTTATTGACATCGACGGGGATCGGTTGTCAAAGGCGCAATCGCTGTTTTATGCGAAGTAAGGCTTGTCTCAGGTCGCTTGAGAAAAACGCCAGGCTCCTGGAGGGCCACGCTCGCGCCGTCGCCAGAGCGGCTGTGGCGCGTCGGCGACCGTTGTGGCCGCTGGAATCGGGACAACGCCGGCGACGGTCGGCGCGGTGGGCCGCCGCGCCCTACCACGGCCCCGGTGGGGCCGGCTGGCCTCAGCCCGCCGTTCCCTTTGTGTTTACGAGATGGTGGCAAGCTGCTCTAAGCATTTGCCTGCTGGCAATAGCCACGCTCGGCTGCAAAACGATTCGCGGCGTGCGTGTGCCAGCCAACCAGCCGCTTGCCCTGACTGTAGCCGAGGCAGAGAAACTGCGCACGGAAGGTTTGGCGTTGTACGCTGAGCAACCGCGCACGCTGGTACGCGTTACCCGTGCCGCTCGGGACTTGGAACAAGCTGCCCGCACATTGCGCGACAACTACGATGCGCAATGGCAAGCGGCAGAGGCGCTGGCTTTTCTGGCAGAGAACGAGACGAGTCCCGAGTCGCGCCGGGACGCGGCGAAACTCGGGATTGTGCTGGCACGCCACGGGCGCGAGATGAATCCCGGCCGTGTGGAATGCCATTACTGGTACGCGATCAACGTCGGGCTGTTGGCCGATGTGGATCGCTCGTATGGGCTCGAGGCGGCCGGTGAGATGGAAACCGAGTTGAAGCGGGCGATCGAGATTGACGAACGATACGATCTTGGCGGGCCGTTGCGCGTGCTCGGCATCTTGTATCTGCGAACGCCCGCGCCGCCCGTCAGCATCGGCAGCCCGCGCAAAGGGCTGCGCTCGTTGCAGCGGGCCGTCGAATTGTGCCCCGATTACCCCGAGAACTACCTCTATCTCGGCGAAGCGCTGCGCGAGAATGGACGAAGTGACGAGGCGAAGGCAGCGCTTGGTAAAATCATGGCAGCGCCGCCGTCGCCGGACCGCCAATTCGAGAGCGCCCAGTGGAAAGTGGAAGCTGCCAAGTTGCTCCAGACGCTTGCCAGACCGTGAGTGCGGTTCGAGCGCGTCTCGAAATCAGGGTAGGATAGGCTTCCAGCCTGTCTTTGTTGGATGGGCATCTTGCCCGTCCACGAACAGCCGTTTCTCCTTGACTCCAACCGAGGAAACTGCTAGCCTCCGTTCCCGTTCGTGACTGCAAGTCGGCGCATTGGTCTCGGATCGCGGCGAGAACTGAGTGAGGAAAATGAAGAAGTGCCTTCGATGCTGGTCGGTATGCGGCCCGTTCGTTTCGCCTACTGCATTCCACCCCTTTGCCTACGGGCAACCCATTCCCGATGCTGCAACCAACCTGATGGCCGATGTCGTGTTGGCCGGTCAGGTCAATCTGTCGCGTGCGGACAAAGCGAGCATGGCGCGCAGGACGCGGGGGTGAGATTATGAATGCCTCAAGGGGTCTTTCAACGCCAGCATGCTTGCGCATGGCGATGCTTTTTCTGTTGGGCTGTAGCTGCTGCATGCAAGAGCGCTTGTGCGCACAGATTGTGACCGAAGACGACGATCATATCTTCATTGGTAATCAATCCTTGGAATTTGGCTTCCAAAAGTGGGATGGCCGATTGGTCAGCGTTAAAGACCCCGTCACGAGCACAGAATTCATCAAATCCACAACCAACGTGTGGTGGTCGCCGTTTTACTTCATGTACCAGACCAACAACCAAAAACAATATGTCGGGGGCTGGATCAGCAAGTCATTTCAGTACTCGTTTCAAACGAATGCGAATGTTGCAACACTGAAACTGCTATGGGTCGGATTTCAAAACGGTGACGTTGACTTGGACGTTCGCGTTGGAATCAGCGTGACCGTGAGAAGCAATTCGCCGCTGAGTGAATGGAGCATGGCCATTACGAATCAGACGCCCGTGGCCATCGAGGAAGTGCAATTTCCGTCAATCAACGGTGTCGGGCAGATCAGCTTAAACGCGGACGATGACTTTCTGGCTTATCCGAGCATGAGCGGCCTGCTGTTCCAAAACCCGCTTCATAACTTCACAATCAACAACGGTTGGGGGTGGGAACAATACTATCCCTCCGCCTACGGCAATATGCAGTTTATGGCCTGTTACGGAACGAACCCCGCAGCCGGTCTTTACCTGGCGTCGTCGGATACGGAGGCGAATTCGAAATTTCTGAGTGCGGCGCGACCGGACACAAACTGGCTTACGTTATCAATCATCCATCGGCCAGCCATCGTTTCATCCCCCGGATGGGTAATGTCCATGAGCACCGTGGTCGGCTCGTTTTCCGGTGACTGGTACGATGCGGCGCGGATATACCGGAATTGGGCGTTGCAGCAACCGTGGGCGAGCAAGGGGCCGCTCTGCTCGCGCAACGACCTTCCCGCCTGGCTGACGCAGATCGGTCTGCGACAGTGGGTTTTTACGTATCCTTTCGAATATCAGTGCAATTTCTTCAGCACGGTGCCGGACGTCTTGGCCGATTCCGCTTCGACGCTCGGCTCTCCCGTCATGGCAGGTTGGATCGGCTGGGAGCGGCTGGGTTGGTATCGCGCCTACCCGGACGTGTTTCCTCCCAAGGAAGGGTGGCTGAGTTTCAGCAACACGATTGCCACCGCTCACGCGGCCGGGAATTTCGTCTCCTTCATCCCCGACACAACGTCCTACTCTTCGTTGGCGGGGGACTGGGACTTGGCCCAGGGCGCCGCCTGCCGGGATCGGGATGGAACTTTGCTCGATCCCATCCTGTATTCGGAATACAGCGCGCCGGTCGGCTCGAATGTGACCTGCGCGCTTTACAAGATGTGTCCCGCGACGACCTTGTGGCAAGACAAGCTGCGCTCGATGCTGACAACACTGGCGACCAACGGCGCGGACATGATCTACCTCGATGGCTTCCCGGTTTTTGGCCCGCAACCGTGCATGGCCACCAACCACTCGCATCCAGCCGGAGGCGGCCACTGGTGGTTCGATGCTTACCAGAACATCTTCCAGCAGACAAAGACGACATTGAGGGCGGCCAATCCGCGCCTGGCTTTTGGGTCGGAAGGGATGGCTGAAACGTACCTTCCTTTGCTGGACGTTCAATTTGATCCTACCACGACCGGTTTGTCGCCCGCGAGCATGGTGAGCGATGTCCTTGATGCATCTAAAGTGCAACTGATTCCCATTTGGCACGCCGTTTATCACGACTACGGGTTGTTGGAATCGTGCATTACGTATTACAACCGGGATGCCCCTTCCGGCGCGGTTGGCTACGGCGACTACCGCGACTTTTACATCCGCGGTTTTGCCCTGGCCCTGATCTGGGGCGAACTGCCATGCACATGGTACGCCGACGAAAAGATGTCGTTGGTCAACGAACCAGCCGAACAAGAAATGGTCGCCTATCTGCATCGCATCGTTCAGGCCCGCATGACCTATGCAAGCCCGTATCTCGTCTGGGGGAAAATGTTGCGGCCGCTCAGCTTGGACGTGCCCACTTTCCGGATCGCCGGTGCGAACCCAATTCCCTACACCATGGCCGAATACCCGCCCTTTGATGAAAAAACCGTTTTAGGCAGCGCATGGAAGGCGCCTTCGGGAAAGGTAGGCTACATCTTCTGCAACATCAGCACCAATACTCAATCTTTCCAACTTTCCCTGTCGTCCAGCCAGGCGGAACTTCCAGCCTCGGCGGTGTGCTCGATTTTCGAGAATCGGAACGGCACCGCCACGAACAGGGCGAACCTCGTCTGCCTGCCTTTCGATCTCCCTGTTCAAATCAATCCGCTGGACGTCTTGCTGATCGAGGTGGACGGGGACAGCGTTGGCGACGGCATTCCTGATTCGTGGCGGTACCAATACTTCGGCAGCGGCACAACGACCAACAGCAGTTCGTGTGCGTCCTGCGATCCAGACGGCGATGGGTTGACCAACCTGCTGGAGTTTCACGCGGGCACTGACCCAACCAACAGCGCCAGTGCGCTGCGGATCACGGCCATCGTGCCGGTTGGCGCGGACATGCGAGTGTATTTCACGTCTGTCAGCGGGAAGTATTATTGCTTGGAGCGCTGTGACTTCATGGGCGGCGTGTGGACAAACATCGTAGATAACATCCCCGGCACCGACGGCATCCAGCAGGCGACCGATATCGGTGGCGCGAGCCGAGTGGCTGGCTTCTACCGTGTGAGACTCAGCCAGTTAAGCGGTCAACCGCAAGAAGACAGCGATGGCGACGGCGTGCCGGATTCGTGGACGCAGCAGTACTTCGGTCATCCGACAGGCCAAGCATCGGACCATTCGCGAGCGACCGACGATCCCGATGGTGATGGCTTGTTCAATCTGCCGGAGTATCTCGTTGGCACCGACCCGACCAACAGCGCGTCGGCGTTTCGTATCACGGACGTCGCACCGGAAGGCGACGATGTGCGCGTCACGTGGACGATGGGCAACGACAAGACCAACGCGTTGCAGGCTGCCGCCGGGGAGGGCGGGTACTACACCAACAACTTTGCGGACATCTTCACCGTCACCAACACCGTCGGCAGCGTGACCAACTATCTGGACGCCGGTGCTGCGACGAACACACCATCTCGGTATTATCGCATCCGCTTGGTACCGTAGCGATCGCGGCACCAATGGATCGCGGCCGGGAGGCCGCTCCTACGCTTTCCCTTTTTCGCGTTTTGACCAGCCCCGGATCCCCGTTGAGCGTTGGATGTTGAATGTTGGACGGCCTGCCCCGAAGGCTTTCGGGGTTGAACGTTGATTCGTCGGCTGCGCTACTTCGCGGTGTGACGCTCGACTTGCCAATGCCCGTTGCTGCGACGGAAGGAGAACTCCCAGGTCACGGTGAGCGCATAGGTTCCTTCCGCCTCCTGCATCTTGCAGACCGCCGTGGCCGTGTCGCCGTTCTGGTCGATGCGCTGCACCGAGGCGATTTTCATCCCGTAGCCGCTGCTCTGCAGGTAATCGGCAATCGCCGTCTCGAACGGTTTGGAATCAACGGGCTTGGCCGTGTTTTCCTTGCCGCACCCGGCGCAGCACAACGCGACGCCCAGCGCAAGCGCCGTCAGGCCAGCAGTGATTGGCCGGTTCATGGATTTCATCCTTCCTCCGATTCGATTGGAGGCCATGCTAGCCACGAATGAACACGAATGCACGCGAATCCTCGGACCGCAATGCCACGCAAAACCTGGCGGCTTCCGCGTGGCCGCTGTTGCCGTGAATTGTAGGGCGGGCATCTTGCCCGCCGCCGTTGTCGCAAACAGTAGAACACTGCGCGGCATGATCACACTTGGCGGCAGCGCGCACAACGCAGCCAGATTGATGACTTATGAGATGTGTGACCCTCTTGACCTGGTGTGCGGACATCGCGCACGAGGCGATGCCTTAGCAGGTTGATCTCCTGTCACTTCGGCGCTGTGATGTTCTTGATCATGTCAATCGTGACCTTCGGAGTCGACATCGCGTCATCATCTCCGCCAATGAGGCCAGAGTTGCCGAAAGAAGCGATTGCATTGACCATTTGTGACAAGATCAAATCCCGTTGCTCTGCCGTCTCCGCCGATTCCACGAATACAGCTAGGCTGTTGGCAAGCCTCTGCCGGTGTTTGTTTAACTGCCACATGTGAAGATGTGCCCTCAGAATCTTCAAACAAAAGGTTGTGACTGCTCCGATGGCAGTTAGAATAGTTAGGCGGATGACAGTGGAGTAGACGAGAACCCACCAATAGTCGGGACGTCGCTCCGTTGGGAGAGGCGATGTCGACAGGTCGGGCTTTTCGCCCGGTTTTGAAGAGATTGATGCAAGCTGTGGCTCACTCGGATGATGATCGTACAGGTACTTCGCAAAACAAAAGAAACAACAGATGCTCAGGAGTGAAAGCACTGTCCACAGAATCACAGAATTACGAAGCTCTTTGCTGGCCTCCGCAAATTGATTCTGAGCCTCTTCAATGGATATTCGCTTCGCCGCCTGTCGAGCTTTGCTTTCGATGCTCTTGGCCAACTCTTGCGCTTCTTTTGTTATCTTGCTGCTCGTCTCTCTGGCCGCGTCGATCCCTGCCTGCAGATCTTTCTTGGCTTGATCCACGATAGATTGAATGGCCGCTTGATTCGATGACGTTAGGACGCCACTGCGCAGAATCGCGACGGATAGAAATGGGGCAATCTGAGTGTTAAGCAGTGCGACTTGCTGCGCCACAACCGACTCGAAACCCGGAAGTTGGCTCACGTACGCGGGATTATCAGCCGACACCATACGAGACATTCTGCTGTAAATATCTTGGAGCGTATTCACGATCTCGTGCACAGCGCCATCGGAGACTGAGTCAGCGTACGCCACAGCTAGGTCGGCTCTTCGAATTGTCTCGTTGAAATAAGCTTCGACAAGTTGGGGATGTGAGGCGTCGCCGAGGTTGGCTCGGAGCAGTTTCGGCTTGTCGATCCTGTCAAAGCTTTCCCGAGCAGATTTCAGGTTTTGTATTAGATTCGGATTGGCCATTTCTCACCACCACATCAATCCAAGACACAAGTCTTGCTGACTCGCCGATGCTAGAGCATTTCCACAAATTATGTAGCTTTACTTGGGCGGAGCGGTATGGCAAAGTAAGGTCATGCGAGCAATCCCTTTGCCGGTACGCCAACGAATCATCCAGCTCTACGAACAGG
>JBEKFI010000123.1:0-15635 GCA_050013395.1 Verrucomicrobiia bacterium
TTTCCAAGTTTGCGCTTTTGCATTTTTGAATCCTTTCTTTGAATCAAACTTCGTAGCGAATCTACTTCACATGGGCGTAGCTGTCGCACCCAATCTTGCTCGACCTGTTGCGATATTGCTCGAAAGTGCAGATCAAGGCTAAGGCGCAATCTGCCGCAAGGCGGCGTCAACGCTGCCGACGGTAGTCGCTCGGGGAAAGGCCGGTTTCCCGGCGGAAGAGCCGCGCGAAATGGCTGGGATTCGTGTAGCCGGCCTGACGGCCGGGCCCATTTACTGCCGGCCCTTCGGGCCTCACGGCCATCAGGCAATTGATATTCGGATTGGTTTCTTACAGAGGCTAATTTCCAGATCCTACGGAGTCCGGGCCGTGCAATTACGGCATCCGGGATTCTCAATCTCTAATCTCGAATCGAATCTCGAATTAAGATCGGCAGACTTAATAATTCGGCGATGTTCTGCAAAACGTGTTCGGCAGACGTGAGGTACTCTTTTCCCAAGGTGGTCTCGATGGCCACGCAGCGCATCCCCGCATTGCGTGCCGCCTCAATGCCGAGCGGCGCATTTTCCACTACGACGCATTCTTCAGGACGCAATCCGAGTTGGCGGGCCGCCGTAAGAAAGGGATCAGGAAACGGCTTGGCTCGGGGAACCTCATCGCCTGTGATGATGAAATCAAAATGGGCCTGCTGCTCGCCATTGAGGGAATGCTGCATGTTCTTTAAGGCGCAGGCCGTGACGAGCGCCACTTTGAATCCGCGCCGGCGCAGCTCGTCGATTGTCTCAAATGCTCCGGGATATGTGGTGACCTGCACGATGCTCCGATAATAGGCGCGCTTCTCCTCTATAAAGGCAGCCTGTCGGGCATCGGGAATCGTGACCCCTGTTTCCTTCATGAGAATCGGCAGAATCTCTCGGGAGTTCCTCCCTTCGTGCAGAAGCACCGTCAGCTCGCTTACAGGGGAGCCGCCGTGTTTTTCGAACATGTGCTTCCAGGCAAGATAGTGGTAGTGAAGGGTATCGACGATCACGCCGTCGAGGTCGAATAACACACCGCGGATCATATGGTCTCCTATTATTTATTTCCGTACTTCTGACATTTCCCGACGAGCCTCGGCAAGTTCCGGGTTATCGGAATAGGCGTTCTGCCAGTCGGTCAGGAACGACTCAAATTCGCGCCGGGCATCGGCGACGGCGCCTCTGCCTCTCAGAAGCCGCGCGAGGTGATAACGCGCGAAAGCGTAGTGGGGAACGTCGACGTCGATCGCTAAATAACTGATGAATGGCACTGTCGGAGCTTTCACCGCATCGGAGATTACCAAAATGCCAAAGACGAGGGAATCCATAAACAGCGCACCGCGAGCCTGTGCAACGATACGTCCAAGTGTTGCCACTTTGTTTTCGGCTGGCGACCATGCCGTACCCCCTTGTGAGTGAATCGGGATGCGACCGGGGAACCCCAACCCTAAACTCCGCTAACCTTTGTCACGCCGCAGCGATGAAAAGGTCGAAGGCGGCTGAGCGACCAAGTCTAGTCCGTCAGACTAGACATACTCCGTCAGCCGCATACGCTACTTTTCCCGTGAAGCAGTCGAACAAATCCACGCGCACCTTGACGAGCAGTTCGGCCAAGCGCGCGTCAAATTCGACCGCTACTATGTCTGTCCGCATCATCCCGAAGACAACTGCGACTGCCGCAAACCGAAGCCAAAATTCCTGCGCGAGGCAGGCCCGTGAGTTTGGACTGGACTTGGCCCGCTGCTTCATGATTGGCGATCGACCAAGCGACATCCAGGCGGGCGTCAACGCGGGCACGAATACTGTCCTGGTACTGACGGGCGCGGGACAGGAAACGCTGGCTCAGAACGAAGTGCGACCTGATTACGTCGCGAAGGATATTGCTGAGGCTGTGGACTGGATACTCAAGCAATCATGAAGGCGCTCGCGTCGCCGCTGATCGCGACCGGTGAAGAACGGCGCGCGATGAAGACGTTCGATGTTGCCCTGCAAGTTGTCGACGTTTGCTGAACGCGTCGGTAGCCGTTTCCCATTGAATTTCGGCGAGGTTTGCCTGATTGTGTAGGGTGTGGAGTGAGTCCGATGATTTCGCTGCGTGAAACAGAGCGTGTTGCCTTGGTGAAACTGCTCTCGGACGAAGACGCAACCGTGTTGCGTCTGCTCAAGGAGCAGTTCATGGAGATGGGCCAAGATGGGCGCGTGTTCCTGGAGTCGGTTGCACGAGGAGACGAACCGATGGCACAGCGCGGGGCGAAACAGATCCTGGTCGAGATCCTGGAGCGGGACGGTTACGAAGCGTTTGCCTGCTTCTGTGCCAGTTGCGGCAGCCGCTTCGATTTGGAGCCGGGCTGCTGGCTGTTGGCGAAGACCCGTTACCCTGAACTGGATGAAACTCCGTATCACGTCCGCCTCGACGGCATGGCGCGCGAGTTGAGGGAGCGGCTCACGGGTCGCGAGACGCCGCGGGCGACCATCGAAGTCTGCAACCGCTATTTCTTCCGCCGCCTTGGATTTCGCGGCAATGAGGATGACTACTACGATCCTGACAATTCCTACCTGAACCGCGTGCTCGATCGGCGGCTCGGGGTCCCGATTACGCTCTCGGTGCTCTACCTGTTGATCGGCTGGCGGCTGGGTTTGCCGCTGCAAGGGGTGAACATGCCCGGCCAGTTTCTCCTGAAATGGCAATCGCCGACCGTGCAGTTCTTTATCGATCCGTTCAATGAAGGCCAACTGCTCGACGTGGAAGACTGCAAGAGCCTGTGCGAGCACCTGGGCTATGGCTTCAGTCCCGCCTATCTTGCGCCCGCCACCTCGCGACAGATGTTGTTGCGGATGTGCCGCAATCTTCAGGCGATCTACGCCGAGAGCGACCCGTCCCGCGCGGCGCAACTGGGCCGTTTCATCGCGCTGCTCGCACAGGTTTGATCAGTCCATCCATTCGTAGCGGAAGCGCCAGCAACTCAACTGGATTTCGTCGCCGTTATGAACGGTTGACCCACTCAAACGGCGGGTGGAGTTGACCGTTGATCGATACAGGGCATTCCTTCATCGCACGAAAGTCGCTGCGCTTAGGGGGGCAAGATGGTTCAAATAGAATCGTGCATACTCATGACGAATCGTCAGCGGCTCGTCCACCAAAAGGAAATCAGCCCACGACCGCTCACTCCCGACAATGGCTCGTGTCACGTCTTGCCGCCGCCACCGTTCAAGATGGCGAAGCTCCAAAAGCAGCACGTCGCTAATCGCCAGATGAGGCGGCTCGATGAGTTGATGCTCTCCAGCCCCTGCGTCCGTGTTTCCCGGAAACACCAGCCACGCGCGCATGGAAGAGTTCGACCTCAATCTGGAGGCGTATCACCGGTCGGCCACAACGGGCGCGAGCCAATCGATGCCGATGGGAATCGTCGCTTGAGGCCCGGACAGTTCCTTAAGCCGGAACGATTCATACGGAAGACCCCTCAACCTGACCACGTGGCACGTGGCAAGTCTTCTCCCCGACGGACGGGGAGAAGGGACGCGTTCTGGGGTGCCGCGAGCGACTCACTGAATGGTGAGGATGATTTGAAAAGCTGTTTCCTCGCCCCGCATTGCGGGGAGAGGGCCAAGGTGAGCGGCTGCCCCGGATCAACTGAATCGTTCCGGCTAAGGGCTGGTGACGCGAAGTTTTAATCTACCGGCCGCACCACCGACACTCTCGGGGACGATGTAAAAGACGTTCGTCCCGTCGGTCGTGAATTGCACCTTAGATTGCAGGAAAGGCGGCACGTTGTCGGTGCAGACAACCGAGACGAGGTTGTTGCACGTGCCGCTGAACACCTGGAGCAGCGTGTCGAAATTGCTGCCAAGGGTGTCCACGGTGAATTGCCGGTTCGTCACGCCGACGTCGGGCGTGATCTTCCAGACAGGACCGGGAAAGGCGCCTGCCGCCGGGGCGCACGTCGCGGCGGCGTTGGTGAATAAGCTGGTGAAGCCCAGCAGTGAAACCGTCCGTGAGAATGAAGCCGACGCGAAAGGATTATTGGTGTTCATCGGGAACACGACTGCCTCTGCTGAATCGCAACTGTTGTTGATGCCCGGGCAACTGATCTTGGTGGTCGGATCGCGTGCGATGCTCCGTACCGTTTTCGCGGCCACAGGCGAGCACTCGACGAGGTCCCCAACGAAGTTATTCGTGACCCCGCGATTGTTGAACTTCCGAAGCAACAGCGTCATGGTCTGGCAGGCGACGGGATCTGCACCTCCGGCAACTTGGCGCGCCTGCGCCAGCAAATCGGCGGGGAAATTGGTCGTCGTGCCCCCATTAACAACGTACGTGCAATTGGATGGTTGCGTGCCAAACAGTCTTACGTTGGCTGTCGCCGCGATCAACTCGACAGCCAATTGCTTGCGTTGCTTGCAGAGTGCTGAGACGGGCAGTTTCTGGTTCTGGGTGCCACCGTTCTCACCTGTCCGCCCGGCACTTTTCCAGTAAAAGCCAAGCGCCTCAATCAAGGCGTTGGTGCCGTCCAGTAGCACGCTGCCAGAATCACGGTATGTTGTCGGCAGGCGGACGAATCCAAGATCGAGGATAGCCCCGTTGATCTTGATCGCGTCCAACAGGTTAGCGCACGGGTTAGAGCAATTCGTACTCGCACCTGTGCCGTAGGCATGGGTAAACCAAAACTGGGCATTCCGCGTGATGCACTGTTGGGAACCGAGGCCCCCGCACGTGGCAATGATGTCCGCGATACCTTCGCCCGTGCCAGTGCCATCGCTTGCGGTCTCGACGAAAGCGCCGCCTGAGGTGGTCGCATAGTCCTGCATAATGGCCTTAATATCGGGCGCTTCGCCGAAGGTCGGCACATAAATCGCCACAACCAAAATCCCAGCGTTGGCGGCCTCGACTGCCACATTGTGCGCATGAACGTCATCCACGCCTGGAGTGAAGGTGTTGTGACAGCCGCCCGGGTGGGCATCGGTGACCAGAACAGCAATTTTGACACACCCGCTCCGAAACGCCCCGAATGGCCCGTTCGACACGACCACACTGCAGTTTGTGTCCAGCGCCGTCGCCCCGGTGACGACGTACTGGAGTGATGCGTCGGACGACTCGGGTTCGGGTCCCCCCCCGCCGGCAACGAGGGCCTGGATTGCGTTCTGGACGGCAGTGATGCCAGTGGTGAACGGTTGGTTCACTACCGGATTGTCATTTGGAAAAGTGACCAGACCCATTCGCAAGTCGCCGCAAGATGCGGCTTGGGCAGTGGCGATAATCTGCGGCAACCCGGCCTTCACACTATCGAGGGCCCCGCCCATGCTTCCCGTGTCGTCAACCACAAGCGCCACGTCCATACAGCCACACCCTCCCGCGGCCCGGGCCGCCGGCACAAGAAGATTTGCCAGCGCAAAGAGCGCTGCAATCAGAACTCTTACGCCAATAAGCATGCCCGCATTAAGCAGTTTCCTCATAGCTCCAAAATCCTCTCATTACACCAAAACGTTGCCATCTACTCATTTAACCAGCACTACCGCCCGTACCGAGTCCTCCTTGCTGCTGTCGGTGTTCGAGAACGCCGACACGAGCACGATCTTTCTTGCGCTTCTGGCCGCAGTGCGGTTCACAGTCACCTCCACGCGGATCATGGTGGCATCACCCGTGAACGCGCCCGCCGCCATCTTCGTGGTACTGTATGATCCCGCCACCACCGCGCTCGTGATGTCGAAGTTGCCGGTCGCGCCAAGATAGTACTTCACGGTAAAGCCCGCCGAATCCCCTGCGCCTTGGATCAGGAACGAATCCGCTGCATTGCCGTCGTTCTGGATCGGCACATAGAATACGCCCTTGCCACCGCGCTTCACTGATTGGGTAACGGTCTTCGACAGTCCCGTCGGATCGTGGATGTGGTTGCCGACAAATGTTTTCACTGTCACCTTTGTGCTGATCAACAGATACGGCTGGATGCTCGTGCCCGTGCCGGTCAGGGTCACCGTATTCGCACCGCTCGTTGCACTGTCTTCGATCGTCAACACCGCAGAACGCAGCCCACTGGCGCTGGGGGCGAACCTGACGTTGAAGGTGCACGTGCCGCCAACCGAAATCGTGTTGTTGCTGCAGGTGTCCGAACTGATGATGTAGTCACTGGCAGCGGTCCCGGAGACGACGATGTTCGTAATGAACAAGGGCGCCGTGCCACAATTGGTGATCGTCACGCTTTGGACGGCACTGGTCGAACCGAGCCCGACTCCGCCAAAGGGACCAATTGTTGTCGGGGTAAATGCGACGCTGATGGTGCAATTGCTGCCCGGCGGAATCGTGTTGCCCGAGCAACTCTGAGAAAGCACCGCGAAATCCGAAGGATTCGCGCCTCCGATCGTAACATTATTGATATCCAGGCCCACTTGGGCGCCATTCTGGATCGTGACGTTTCGACCCGCGCTGGTACTCCCGGCGGGTTGTGCACCGAAAACCAGAGTGGTTGGGCTAATCGTGACGAGGGAAGAAGCCCGGGCGTTCAAGACCATCGTGCCTCCCGGTCCGTCATTATGCGGCTCCACGACGATGAAGTAGGTGTTGGAGCCATCGGCCGTAAACGCGACCTGAGATTGGAGCCCGCCGGCCGCGTCATTGTTGGATACCAACTCGACCAGCGCTCCACATGGGCTTCTGGCAAAGACGCTCTGTGGGTAGGTTTGTACCTGCCACACTGACAAGACCGTGTCGAAACTGCTGCCGAACGTGTCAACCGTGAACTGCGTACCCGCCGCCGGCTGCCGGATCTCGAAGAACTCATCCACGCCACCGCGCGCCGCCGAGGGACTTGGATGAACGTTCCGGTAGACCGCCTTCGTCAGATTATTGGTGAACGCAAACGGGAAGTTCGCGATGTTCATGGCTGTTTGACACGAGTTATTGGTCGACAAATTCGGCACATCCGATGGCGCCGGGCTGGCAGCCGCATTGTAAACAACAAGCGCAAAATCCTGGTCCGTGTTAGCCCCTCTGACATTCGGCACGCCCTGACCGGCAAGGTTCGACGCTCGAACCACGACGCTCCACGTACCGGTCTGCCCCGCCGGCAGAAACACGCTCTCCATATTGTTGATGTTGTCGGTATTGCCTCCAACGACGGAGTAAGGGCCAACGAACATATTGCCCTTGTAGGTCCGTCCGCCAATCGTAACCAGCAAATCCAAGTCATTGACGAGCTGTTGGAACGCAGCGGGATTGCCCGGTGCGTCCGTCCACGCCAGCGTCACACGGAACGGCTGGGTTGCGTCGGCCACGATGCCGCTGACCTCGTAGCTTTGACCGGAACGACTAAAGAACGTCTGCTGAGGCACAGGGTTGGTGGTCATCAACGGCGTATCAATCGCCCGCCGCGTTGTCTCGTCGCGGATCAACCTCGGTACACCATCGAACATACGCGCCAAGTCAATGATTCCCATCCCCTGAGCGATGGACGGCAGAGTATCTGGTGCGCCCGTCTGGGGATTGGTGATCGGCAGATAGCGGGCAGAGTTGCACAAGTAAGCCTTGGCCATCGCCGGGCTGGGCTGCAACAGGAATTGTCCCTGCTCGTTTTGCAGTCGGTGCTCGAAATACCACCACAGCAATTGCAGCGCACCAGACACCGCCGGCGCGGAAAAGCTCGTGCCCGAACCGCAGATGTATGCATTGCCGGTTGTAGGAACAAGAAACTGATTTGTGCCTATGGTTATGGTTGTGACAAACAGATTTGTGGCCAATCCATCTACACCGAATATCGCTGCGCCAGGCGCCACGATTTCAGGCTTGAACCGTCCGTCCAGGGTCGGACCAAACGAGGAAAACAAACTGATGTCGAACGTGTTGTCGGCCTCGTTGGGGAACAAGCCGCACTGGTTATACACCTCCACGGCGTCACGCGCATTTTCCGACGCGCCCACAGTGATTACGTTCTTCGCAGTGGCCGGCGGCACCATAAGCACGTCCCCGAACCCTCCATTGCCCGTGCCCAAGCCTTGGATGTTGCCTCCCGCAAACACCGTGATCATCTCCTGGTTCAGCGGGGACGGAGGGGGCGTGCTGAACCCGTTGGAAACCCCCGAATCCACCGCGTCGCGGACGGCACCGTCATAAATCTGGCACTTGTTGTTGTATGTCCCAATGTTGCCACCAGGACCGACAGTAATCGGGCTATCGCCCCAACTGTTGTTTGAGATCCGTGCGCCCAATATGAGGTATTCGTTGAGCGGAATATCTCCGAATCCACGATTGCCAGTAATGCAGTCTGCACAAAGATTGCCTCGGAGGGCGAAAATGATCGTATTCGAGATTCGTCCGAACGGGGATACACCCAACCCCTTGCGAAATCCGTTCGCATCCGGGTTGACCGGGGCGGTCTTGCTATCGTTGTATGCCGATGCCACCGACATCACAAACGGCCCATGGATGTTGTCGCACAAAGTCACGCCGGACGGGCACAGATCCATAAACCCTACGAGACGCGTTGTGTTGATCGAGTTTCCGAACTCAAAGAAATCATTGAAAAAAACAGTGATGTCTGCCAAAGTATCCGCCACGTCAAGTACTGGGTACTCCACCGGGTCGGTGCTGAAGCCTACGACGTTCGTCAGGAAATCCAAATAGTCATCTACGCCGGGCACCGGGCTGTGCCCGGGCAACTGGCTGATCCGGTCAGCCATGATCAACGTTTGTTCCTCGTCCCTTGGCACAATCGGCGCAACCACCTCAATCCATAAAACGTCCGGCATCTGCGCAATCGCGGGCAAGTCCGCGGGGCTGACGGTGACTCGTGTAACAACTTGATTCCGATGCACGCTTGGTTTCCCCTGTTGCCCAAGCGCGTAACGGCCAATGGCCTGCACGGTTTGATCCGCTGCAGGTCCGTTGACGATGCTGATCTGCACGTCAACAGTCGCCGCGGCTGCCTGTAGCAGTCCCGGGCGCAATTTATAATAGGGATGATACGCTCCGATCCACTGGATCGGCCCGGAAGGAACCATCAGCTTGTTGAGGTCGTCTTCCGCCGCCTGGTCCAACCACACCACATACGCATTGTTCGGGATGTACGACACGACCGTGACCTTGCCGGCCGCATTGACCTGATCGAGCCATTCAGGTTGGACGGGACCTTTGAATTGAATCAAACGAAGACGTTTCCCTGCCGGGGCGGCCTGACGGAGGTGAGCAGGAACCGCAGGCTCGCCCGCCGTGGTGTCCAGAGCGACGCTGCCCAACTCGATGCGGTTAAGATAATCGCCGCGCGCGACGCGGTCGCCGTGGCTGGCCTTCAGCGACGCCGCTTGATCGTCCGTGGCTTCCACAAGCCAAAAGGAGCCGTAGTTCTGCGTGACTCTCACTCCTTGTGCCTTCAGTTGCCCAATCGAATCGTTGGCCGAAGGATAAACGATCAGTTTGCTGGTCTTACCTGTGGCACTCTGAGCTTGCACGTCCGAGCCGAAGGTCAACGCCAAACCCAAACCGAGGATTATCCACACGGTTCCATGCAAGACTTTCATGCTTGACTCCTTCATGTTCTCCGCAATTGCAATCTTACCCCCACGGGAGGTCAACCTATCAAAGGCGCCGCCACCTGCGCAAACAGATTCACTAAACTGGCGATCCCCTGTTGCCTGTTACGCAATTCCGCCATTGATCCTCGCAGCCGATCTCAGGGAATCGGTTCCATCACGATTGTATTGTTCGTCTTGTCCGACTCGGCCACCAGATTATCCGGATCAATCACCGCGATGACATACTGACCCGACGCATTGGTTCCCACCGGCAACTTCGCCCGGAAAGTCATTTGACGACTCTTGCCGGCCTTCAGCCTGCCCGTTGAAAGGTCTTTACCCAAGACCACCGCATCCGAACCCAAGCTGCTGCTGCCGGACAAGTAGAATCGCACTTTCGCCGCCGGGCTCGTTGCCGTACCCTGATTGGTGCAGGTCAGTTTCGCCGTTAGCCGACAGATCGGGTTGGCCGACCGGCTGCACACCTGTTGCACACTCCCGATCCCAGTCAGATCCACATCGGCAGCAGTGCTGACCATGACCGTACTGTTAGCGCCGTTGTTGGCCATATTCGGATCCGACTCGTTGGCCGCCACCGTCGCGCTATTGACCAGCACTCCCACCTTGAGTGGGGCCACGACGATGGTCGCTTGGGCGGAACCGCCCGGCAGCAACGCGCCAAGGTTGTAACTGACCGCCCCGACCGACTGGCTGTAACCTGGCGATGTCCCGGCGGATACCAGCTTCGCTCCCGCCGGCAACGTGTCCGTCAAGGTCACGCCACTGGCAGCCGACGGTCCGGCATTCGTCACCATGACCGTATAGGTCACGCTGTCCAGCACGGACACGAGTGTGGGACGAGCAGCAATGGAAACTTGCAGGTCTGGTGCGGCACCGCCGGCCGCCAGATTGCTGACCACAAGGCTGTACGCCCGGCTGCCCAGATAACCGTTGGTGTCAGCCGCCATCACGGTGAAGTTAAATTGCCCGGCTCCCGACGGCGTTCCTGACAGCGTGCCCGCATTGGACAACGCCAGACCGCCCGGCAGCCCTGTCGCGGTGAAACTGTAAGGCCCAGCGCCGCCCGACGCGCTCAGCGTCTGGCTATAAGCGTTGCCCGCCGTGGCGTTCGGCAGCGTCCCGGGCGTCACCGTGATCGTTGGGGGACTTGCCGGGGGAGTGTTAGTGGTTGGCGATAGCGGATCGGCCATGTTGATTGTGTACGACCGGCTGCCCTGACAACGATTGGCGTCTGTCGCCGTCACGGTAAACACGCTGCTGCCGGAAGTCGGCGTGCCGGACAAAACACCGTTTGTTGACAGGGTCAGGCCTGCCGGCAGTGAGCCCCCGGTCTGCGCAAATGCATATGGTGAAGCTCCCCCCGCAGCTGTCAGGGTCTGGCTATAGGCTACGAACATCTGGCCGGCGGGGAGCGTCACCGGCGAGATTGTGATGGTCGGACAGGCCACGGTACCGGTGTACCACTTTTCGCCGGTACAGCCGTTTGCATCCGTCACGGCCACTTTGAAGCTGAAACTCCCAAACGCCGTGGGCGTGCCAGAGATCACGCCATTCGTGAGCGACAGGCCCCGTGGCATAGTTCCAGCCGCCAAGACGAACGTCACGGGCAAGGTTGCCCCGCTGACAGTAAGACTCTGGTTGTAGGGTATCCCCGTTGCGGGCGACGGAAGCGCCGACGGAAGGATCGCGAACGGGGGACAGCCGACGCCGGTGCCGCTCAACAAAACGTTATGCGGACTGCCCGGTGCGTTGTCGTTGAGGGTCAGCATCGCGTTACGTCCCCCGGTCGCTGTCGGCGTGAAAGTCACCCCGATCGCGCAGGCGCCGCCCGGCGACACGTTCGAGCAACTCGACGAAGCGATGGCGAAGTCGCCCGCATTGACTCCGGTGATGACGGCGTTACCGATGACCAACGCTGCCGTGCCACAATTGGTAATCGTGATGCTTTGCGCCGGGCTGGGCCGGCCGACGAATTGATTGCCGAAGACAAGAGAGCCGCCAACGCAAACGGACGGCATGTCCACTTTCGGTATCCCATTCCCTGACAGGAGGGTCGTGCGCGGACTGCCCGTCGCGTTGTCGTTGATGACGAGCTGGGCGGTCTTGAGTCCGCTTGCTGTTGGCGCGAAGGCTATAGCGATGGTGCAATTCCCGCTTGGTAGAAGAGTATGACCCTCACAGGTCTGCGATTCGATGACGAAGTCCGCAGCATTCGAGCCTGTGATGCTGACACTGGAGATCCCAATGTTGGCGGTCGTGTTGTTACGGTAGGTTACGGTCTGCATGGAGCTCGTGGTACCCACCATTTGATCAGCAAATTGAATGAGGCTCGGGGTGACCGTGATCGGCGGAGCGGTGGCACCGACATTCAACACCATCGCGCCACCCGGTCCATCGTTGTACGGTTCCACGACGATGAAATAGTCGTTGGATCCATCGGCCGTAAACGCCACCGTCGATGGGAGAGTGCCGCCGTTGTCCGAGGCAACCTCAACGAGCGCCCCGCATCCGTGCCCGGTGGCCTGCGAAGCGACCTCAACTCTCCAGACCGACAACACGTTGTTGAAACCGCTTCCGGTCGTGTCAATCGTGAACACCACACCCGGCGTCGGCTTGGCGATCCTGAAAAACTCATCCACACCGCCCCGAGCGGCGGAAGGGCTCGGATGGACATTGGCGTAAAAAGCCTTGCTCAGAGTGTTGGCGAAACTAAACGGGAAGTTCGTAATCGTGATCGCTGTCTGGCAGGTATTATTGGTTGCCCAATTCGGAGAATCCGACGGGGCGGAAGGGCTGCCAAACGCGTTGTTCGCAGCGTTATAGACAACCAGCGCACAGTCCTGTCCGAGGGTGCTGCCTTTGACGTTGGGCACGCCGTTGCCGGCGATGTTGCTCGCCCGCACCAACACCGTGAACGGCGTCCCAGCCGCGACTGCGCCGTTGGTCAGGAACACGCTCTCGGTGTTGTTCACTTCATCGGGGCACGGTCTGTATGGATGCGGACAGCCGGTCACCGAATTTGCCCCGATGAATTGGTTCCCTTTGTACGTCTGACCACCAATCGTCACCTCCAAGTCCAAGTCGTTCACCAGTTCCTTGAAAGCCATCGGAGTTCCCGGAGCATCCGTCCAACTCAGCGTCACACGGAACGGCTGGGTTGCGTCGGCCACGACGCCGCTGAGTTCATAGCTCTGGCCGGATTGGCTGAAATAGGTCTGCTGAGGCACAGGATTCGTCGTCAGCAACGGCGTATCAAGAGCGCGCGGCGTGGTTTCGTCGCGCAACACGCGCGGAACATCGTCAAACATCCGCGCCAAATCCATGATGCCCATTCCTTGAGCAACCGACGGTAGCGTATCCATCGCGCCGGTAAGCTGGTTGGTAATCGGCAAGTAACGCGCTGAGTTCAGCAGGTACGCCTTCACCATGGCCGGGCTGGGCTGAAGCATGTTCAGATGGTTCTGGAACCACCACCACAGAAGCTGGGCTCCACCGGAAACCGCCGGCGCAGAAAAACTCGTGCCGTAGTGTATCTGTATGCCACAAGCCGCGCCACAGCCAGGACCTCCATACAACGACGTGATCGTCTGGAAAAGCACCTCATTCTCGGCACAGTTCAATAAAACTGGGCTGTTCGGGTTGCACCCGAAGCACTCGGGTTGCGTGTAGGTGCCTTGCGACAGCGCGCCGCTGATACCGG
Organism: Verrucomicrobiia bacterium; assembly: GCA_050013395.1. Lineage (GTDB taxonomy): Bacteria > Verrucomicrobiota > Verrucomicrobiia > Palsa-1439 > Palsa-1439 > JBEKZD01. The sequence goes on from JBEKFI010000123.1 coordinate 13,235, forward strand.
TCCCTGGGGCAACGATTTCAGGCTTGAAGCGTCCGTCGGCGGTTGGGCCAAACGAACTGAAATCCACGATATCGAACGAGTTGTCTATATCTGAATAGCGAAAACCAAGGTGTAGATTCTTCGAGGCTCCGACTGTTATGACATTCTTTGCCGTTGCTGGAGGCGTCACCAGCGTTTCGCCGTAGCCGCCGGCGCCTCCCACTCCATTATTGTCGCCCGCCGAAAAGACAATGGTCATTTCCTGATTCAACGGCGTTTCGCCAAAAGCGTTGGTCGCGCCCGTCGTCACGGCGTCTCTAACCAACGCGTCGTAGCTCTGGGCCTGGCTGTTATAAACACCGTCATTCTGACCGATCACCAAACCGTTTCCCCAACTGTTGTTGCTGATCCGGGCATCAAGAAGGTAAGCCGCCGAAATCTCACCGGCAGCACCGGCGAAACCAGCTTGATTACCACCAAGACTGGCGCCAATCCGGCCAAAGGGCGATACGCCCAAGCCAAGCTGGAAACCGTAACCGTCCTGATGATACACCGTGGCGCCGAATGTGTCGAATGGGTCCGGCCTGGGAAATAGCCCGGTTGGGCCCGAGTTCGTGTAAACGACACAAGCGCTATAGTTGGTGACTTGAGGTAAGTAGCAGAAGTAGAAGTTTGTGAGGTATGTGGTTGGATCATTTAGGTCAGGATAGTAGTTGCTGGAACAAATTGAGAGAACCAGATTTGTGATCGTGAGCGATTCGCGTCGATCCCTGAAGCACTTGTTCGTTTCATAGTAACCGGGATAATTGTCAAAGCCTGCTGCGACTGACGCCACGGCCGTGCCGTGTCCATCGGTGTCGGTCCCCGCGGTATTATACGCCACTCGACTCTCAGTGATGGCGCAACACATGATTTCCCCGATCGCGCTATCGGATGGAGGAGTGGTGTAGCTTGAAGGAGGAATGGTGAAATAATCGCCAACCGCATAAAACGATGGATGAAAGGGCACATAATATCTAACGCCCGACCATCCGCAACCGGTGCTGTTTGGGTACGGGTTTAGCTTATCCAAGCCGGTGTCCGCGATGTCTATGACAGGGTAATGTGCCGGATCGATCGAGAAGCCGAGGGCATTGAGAAAGTTCAGGTAAAAGTCCATTCCCGGACGCGGGCCGTGGAGGTAGTAGAAAACATCATTGGTATGGCTCGACAGGATGAGAGCCTGCATTTCATCGTGTTTTATATTCTGGATAACCGGCTCGATCCAGAGCACGTCGGGCAACTGCGCGATTTGCGATAAATCGGGAGATCTGGCTTGAATCGTAACCACGATCTGGTTGAGGCCGGACTCGCGCGATTCGATCCCCGTGAGCGCCAGGCTCGCAACCTTGTACACGGTCTGCTCGGCATCGTCCCCATCGAGCACCGCCACGCGCACGTTGACGGTCCCCGACTGCGGTTGCTGAAGCCCCGTGGGAATCTTGTAATATGGATGATACTTGCCAATCCACTGAATCGGTCCGTTCGGTTCGGTCAGCTTCTGGAGATTATTTTCCGACGCCTCATCCAGATACAGGACGTAAGCGTTATTCGGAATGTAACTGACAATCTTCACGTCTCCCGCCGCCTTCACCTGCTCCAGCCACTCGGGCTTCACCGGCCCCCTGAATTGGATCAGTCGCAATCGCTTCCCAGCCGTATCGCTTTGTTGAAGGTGACTCGGAATCGCAGGCTCGCCCGCCGCGGTGTCCACGGATGCAGCGCTCAATTCGATGCGGCTCAGATGGTTTGCTTTGACGGCGCGGTCGCCGAAGTTCCTGTCGATCTCTTTCGACTGCGCGTCAGTCGCGCGGACAACCCAGTAGGAGCCATAGTTGTCGATCTTCTGAATCCCGCTCTGTTTGAGTTGGGAGATCGATTCGCCCTTCTTGGGGTAAACGATGATTTTGTTTGTTTTGACAGGGGCCTCTGGTAACTGCCCCTGCATGCCAAAGGGCAACACGAGACCCAAAAGGCACAACGTCCAGAAACATCCACGCAAGACTCTCATCCTCGGCTTCCTCCACGCTTCTGAATAATTAATTGGTGCGAGACTGCTCACTCCTAAAGTATCAGAAGATGTTTTTAGATGCAATCACAATATTGCCATGTGCAGCGCCTCGCTGCCATCCATCGCGGTACCGACCACTTGAAACAACGGTTGCGTCTTAAAGTAAGCGCACAAGGCCTCCAACAACACGACGGAATCATCCACCACTAACGTGCGGAGCGGGTGGGGGAAGTTGTCGGGAGCGGGCGGCGGGGTCGGGGTCTGTTTCATAACACCAGACCCTAGAGGCGTCCCGTGGAAAGGTGAAATTACTACATTCCCTATTTCCGACCGGGAATTCACCCTAGAAACTCGGCGCACCGCTTCAAGCTT
>JBEKFI010000124.1:0-9440 GCA_050013395.1 Verrucomicrobiia bacterium
TACATCTTTCATAGCATCATTCCTCCAAGTGTGTGAGTTGCTGGTTGTGTAGGCAAATCCTGTTGCCAAGAAAGATAGCCTTGGCATCGCGTTCGGTGGTGTTGCGGATCGTGATGTCGATTCGCATTCCGAACCCAGTTGAAGCGCACAGATCATTCATCGACAGACGCCTTCTTCGAGTTCGAACCGGAATGAGCGAGGCGGGAAAAACTGACACAATTCTCACCCTGTCACGGCGCAACCCCGCGCCCCGCACAAGCGGTTTTGAACCTCACGTCTACTCGCCTTCACTAGCGGGCGAAGGCTTTCACAAACTCGGCCACTTGTCAACACATTTATTCGACATTTCTCCGACACACATTTCTTCGCACCTCTCATGACTCCGGCGCAACTGGACACTACCACCGACATAGTCCGCAGCCGATAGGCTGCTTGTAGCTGCGAGCCTGCTCGCGGCCCTTTCGATAGCCGATGAGGTACGACTTGCCCCGAACGCGTTCGGGGCTACAATCCGGTGGTAGTATCAAGATGCGCAGATTATGCGGCGCATCCCCACCCGCGTTCACCCGGGGACGGCGGTTGTAGATCGCCGCTAGAGCGCGGAGGGCACGACGACTTTCAGCGCTTGCGAGACTTCGGCTTGGGGGACGACGGTGTAATGGCCGAGGGCGGCGGGGAGCAAGCCGAATTGGCCGACGTCGAGGCGCTCTTCCTTGTTATCGGGCGTAAGTATGCCGATCGCGCCCTCGACGCAGGCGAGGATGTGGAAGCTCGAACCATCGCAGCGGTCGGGCCACGCGTTGCGCAGGTCGAGCTTGTGGATGTGGAAGTAGTCGCATTCGACGAGCCGCCAAAGGCCGTTGACGCCGTGATTCTCGACTTTCGGTTTTACTTTGCGCGGCTCGAAATCCTGAAAGTCGATGCAGGCGAGCGATTCCTGAACGTGTAGTTGACGCGGTTTGCCGTCGAGGCCGACGCGACCCCAATCGTAAACGCGATAGGTTGTGTCGGAGTTCTGCTGGATCTCGACGAACACCACGCCCGCGTCGATCGCGTGGAGTCGGCCCGAAGGCACAAAGAACGTGTCGCCTTTGACGACGGGGAAGCGGTGGACACAATCTTCGATGGACGGGGCAACCGTTGTAGCTGCGTTTCCCTGCCCCGAAAGCCTTCGGGGTGAATGAAGCGCAGTTTCTTCATCTGAGGGGAGGCGCTTCGCAGAAGCGCCACTACACCGTTCCAGTGCGCGGATGAAATCGACGCCGGACACGCCGCGGCGCAGACCGGCGATCAAGTGCGCGTCGACGTCGGCGTCGAGGACGTACCACATCTCCGTCTTCGGCTCGCCGTTGAGCTTCGCGGCGATGGCAGCAGGAGGATGCACCTGCAAAGAAAGCCGCTCGCGGCAGTCGAGGAGCTTGACCAGAAGTGGAAGACGGGAGGGAGTGGAGTGTTGGAGTGTTGGAGTGTTGGAGGAGAAGCAGTTAGTGCCGAGCAGTTGAACGCCGTGCGCCTCAATGAGCTGGCGCAATGTCTTGCCCCTGTCCGGACCGTTGGCGACAACGGTCTGCGCTTCGTCGCGGTCGCTGATTTCCCAGCTTTCGCCGATGCGTTTGCCGGGCGGCACGGGTTTGCCGAACCGAGCCAGCGTCTGGCCGCCCCAGACGCGCTCCACAAGGAGCGGTGTAAACTTGTAAGGGTAAAGCATCTTTGTGCCTTGCAGTTGCGTGTGTTTTTGCATACACTGCGGACTCGCAAGGAGGAATTGCAACAACTTTTTATGGGGAAACAATCGGAGCACGCGCATGCGCGCGAGATCTGGGCGGTCGTGTTGGTTGGTCTCGCGCTCCTGCTGTTGTTGAGCCTGATTTCGTTCGACAAAGCTGACGACCCCATCAACAGAGTCGTCAGCGGAGCGCGTCAGTATAGGAATTTCATCGGGCCTGTTGGCGCATGGATTGCCGCGCTCTCCTTTCTCACCTTCGGCTTGAGCGCGTATGTGTTGATGCTGGTGCTAGGCGCGATCGGGGGAATGCTGCTGCTGGGCAAGGAAATCCCATGGCGGAGCAAGGTCGGCGCGGGATTGTTGTTATTGTTGTCGTCGAGTTGCCTGTTGCACCTTGCCGGGTTGAAGCACGCGCAAGACACGCTGAACCTGCCCGGCAGCGCCGGCGGTTTTCTCGGCCAGTTCGTCGGCGGATACCTTCAAGGCCTGCTGGGCAAAGTTGGCACGTTGATCATCTTCGTCGTTGCGTACATGATCAGCTTGATCCTTCTGGTCAATCTGCGGCCGAGCTATTGGGTGGCGTTGACCGTCGGTGCGGTGCAGGACACTTGGCTCAGGATGCGCGGCAAACCGAAGACGGACGTGCGCGACGAGTTGCGCGAGCAGGAACGCGACCTGCGCTACAAAGAGTTTCAGGTTGATCTTGAACTGGCGCGCAAAGAACGCGAAGCTCGCAAGCTAACTAGTGACCGCGAGGACGAAGAGACAGCGGCACGCGGGCGCGAGCGTCGGCCTGAACCAAAGATCGAAGATCGCACCATCCCGAAACCTGCGTCTGCGGAAGAACCGGCGAAGGCGTCGGTGATTGAGAAAGGCGCAGCGGCTGCCGAGAAGATCGTGCCCAAGAAGGAAGCGACCGTGGCCGACAAGCCCGTGCCTGCAATTGCCGGCGCAAAACCGAGGGCGGAGAAACCCGTTGCCAAGCCGACGGCTGCGCTGGCGAGTGCTGAGGCGGCGGAGGGTGAGCAATACGTCCTGCCGACGCTGGACTTACTGGAGCAACCGCCCGCGATGGCCCAACGAAACGTCATCGAAGATTTGAAGGCCAACGCAGAAATACTGCGTGCGACGCTGGAAGACTTCGGCATCAGCGTTGAGTTGGGTGATGTCACGAAAGGGCCGACGATCACGCGCTACGAAGTGTATCCTGCCCCGGGCGTGAAGGTGGAGAAGATTTCGTCGTTGTCGAACAACATCGCGCTCGCAATGAAAGCGGTCAACGTCCGCATCCTCACGCCTGTGCCAGGCAAGGGCACCGTGGGCATCGAAGTGCCCAACACCACCACCACGACGGTTTATCTGCGGGACATTCTCGAATCACAGGAATGGCGCACGACGAAGGCCCGCATCCCCATCGCCCTTGGCCGCGATGTGGCGGGCAACCCGATCATTTCTGATCTGAGCGACATGCCGCACTTGCTGGTCGCGGGCACGACGGGCTCCGGCAAGACCGTGTGCGTCAACGTGATTCTCGCTAGCCTTCTCTACCGGTTTACACCGGTAGACTTGCGGCTGGTGTTGATCGATCCGAAAGTGGTCGAGATGCAGCATTACAATGTGCTGCCACACCTGATTGTACCGGTGGTAACGGAAGCGAAGAAAGTCCCGCTGGCGTTGCGCTGGGTGATCAACGAAATGGAGAAGCGATTCCAGATTCTGGCCAAAGCCGGCGTGCGCAACATCGCTTCGTTCAATGCGCGTCCGAAACAACCGCCGAAACCGAAGCCCGAGCAAAAGCCAGCAGAACCAGAAACATCCGAGAACAGCGAGGCGGCTGAGCAGGAAGTGCTCAAGATCGAGGTGCCGCGCGACGATGAACGAGTGGTCCCCGACAAGCTGCCGTACATCGTGATCGTGATCGACGAGCTGGCTGACCTGATGCTCGTCGCCCCGGTCGATGTCGAAAGCGCCATCGCGCGGCTGGCGCAGCTCGCGCGTGCCGTGGGCATTCACATGGTTTTGGCGACGCAACGGCCGAGCGTGGACGTCGTGACGGGCGTGATCAAGGCCAATTTCCCCACGCGCATCGCGTTCCAGGTGGCGTCCAAGCAGGATTCGCGCGTCATTCTCGACGCCAACGGCGCGGATAAGTTGCTCGGCAAAGGCGACATGCTGTATCTGCCGCCCGGCTCATCGAAGCTGATTCGCGCCCAAGGCGTGTTGGTGCTGGACGAGGAAATCAAACGCATCGTGGACTTCATCGGTTCGCATGCCAAACCGCACTTCGAGACCGAGATTCATCAGAAACTGCAAAAGAACATGGTCCTGCCCGCCGATCTTGCCGAGGAGGAAGATGAAGAACTCGTTGAGCAGGCGATGGAAGTCATCCGCCAGAGCAACCGCGCCAGCGTCTCGGTCTTGCAACGACGGTTGCGCATCGGGTATACTCGCGCGGCCCGGATCATGGATGTTCTTGAGGAGCGCGGCATCGTCGGCCCGAACAGGGGCGCAGAACCGCGCGATATCCTGGTCGATCTGGATGGACAAGTGAACGCCGAGCCGTAGAGCAATTGTAGGCGCGAAGCTTCTTCGCGCTGACGTATCGCGCCGCGAAAATGTTTCGCGGCTACAACGAAATGGAATCCATTGGCCAAACACTGCGCGAAGCGCGTCACGCCAAAACGGCGAGCTTGGAAGACGTTGCGCGCGCCACGAAAATCAAAATCGAGATCTTGGAAAAACTCGAGTCCGACGAGTTCGATCAGCTTGCGGCGCCGATGTACACAAAAGGATTTCTCAAGCTTTATTCGGAATATCTCGGGCTCGATAGCCAGACGATAGTCGATTCGTACCTGCGCAGCCAAGGAGGACTGCGGCGGCAGGGCTTGCAGATCGAGACAGAGGCGGCCAGTCGTGCCCGCAAACCGCCTGAGCTGAAGTTGCCGATCCGCAACGTGGTCAGGGTCGTGGCAACACTGACCGTGGTGGTAATCCTGGGGTTGATTGTCAGACACTTCTGGTCGCGGCACAGCCATCCAAAGACGCAAGCAAGCCAGCCCCGCTCGGAGCGGGGCCAGCCTGCCCGGGAACAAAAAGCTGCGCCGCCAGCCGCAGCGAAGGCCGCCGCCACGTTGCCGAGAGCCGATTTCGAGGCGTATTATCAGCCGAAGAACAAGCCCGCGCCTGAATTGCTCGACCTGTCAGGAAAATAGCCTGATTCATTCATGAACCGTGTCGCATCTCAACGACCCCTCACCTTGATCCCGCTCAGAGCGGGATTGATCCTTTGCCGCACACGACGGCGGCGTCTCGCGGACTCGGCTCCCACGCAAGCGAGGCGAGGAGATTTCCCCTCGCCCTTTCGAAGGGAGAGGGCCTGGGTGAGGGTTGAGCTGTTTGTGCAGTGTTGGCAGTTTGAGGACATCGTGAATAATCCGGGCTAGACGTTCGTGTGAGTTCAACTCCCCCAATCAAAATCGGCTTGGTCAGCCTAGGCTGCGCCAAAAACCTCGTCGACAGCGAAGTGATGCTCGGTTCGCTGTTGCGCGACGGGATGCAACTGACCGAGGACGCCCAAGAGGCGGATGTCGTCATCGTCAACACATGCGGCTTCATCGAAGCGTCCAAGCAGGAATCCATCAACGCGGTCCTCAAGGCGAGCGAATTGCGCGAGACCGGTAACTGCAAAGCGCTCATCATGGCAGGCTGCCTGGCGCAGCGTTACCCGAAAGATCTTCAGAAGGAATTGCCCGAAGTGGACGCCATCGTCGGTTTGAACGAAGTCCCGCGCATCGGCGAGATCGTGCGAGAAGTGCTTTGTCGTCGTGGGAGCGGCGTCCCCGCCGCGACCGGGCTGGAGAATCGCGGCGGGGACGCCGCTCCCACAAGCCAGCGACCAAATCTGTTCTGGTCCGGCCCGGCGAAGTACATCTCCGACTACGCTGCGCCGCGATTTCGGCTCACGCCAAAGCATTACGGTTATGTGAAGATCGCCGAAGGCTGCAATCATCCGTGCACGTTTTGCAGCATCCCCCGTATCCGGGGCAAACACCGCAGCCGCCCGATAGACGACGTGGTGGCCGAAGTGCGTTCGCTCGTTGCCAACGGCGTCCACGAGATCAATCTCATCTCGCAGGACACGACGTTCTATGGAAAGGACCTTGTGGCAGGCGCGCCCGTAGGGGCACAGCATGCTGTGCCCCTACAATGGCAGCAACCGTCACTGGCCTCCCTGCTCCTCGCAATTCAACGGATCGAGGGCGATTTCTGGGTGCGGCTGCTGTACACACATCCGGCCCACTGGAGCGATGAATTGATCGACACGATTGCCGAGTGCAACAAGGTTTGCCGTTACGTGGACGTCCCGTTGCAGCACATCAGCGACCGGATGCTCGAACGGATGCGGCGCGAGACCGATGGGCGCTACATCCGGCGTCTCCTGCGCAACCTGCGCGCCGGCATTCCCGGGATCGCGTTGCGCACGACGTTCATCGTCGGTTTTCCCGGCGAAACCGAAAAAGAGTTCGAGGAACTGCTGGCGTTCATCGAGCAGACAAAGTTCGAGCGGCTCGGCATCTTCACGTACTCACGGGAAGATCACACCGCGGCGGGCAATATGAAAGGGCAGGTATCCGCGAAGGTGAAGAAGCAGCGATACGACCGGGCGATGGCGCTCCAACAGAAGGTGTCGCGCGAGATTCACGAGCAGATGATCGGCAAGACGCTGCGTGTGCTCATCGAAGGGCCGCAGAACGGCGGCTTGCCCCGCTTGGAGCGGGGTTGGCTCGCCCGTTCGCACGCGGATGCGCCGGAGATTGACAGCACTGTTTTTGTTCAGGGCGACGCGAAACCGGGCGAATTCGCCGAAGTCCGAATCACCGGTGCCCGCGAGTACGACCTCACGGGCGAGACATTGCCCGATGCCGGCGTTTTTAACCGCGGATGACGCTTGCCGCGTTCTACGTGGCGGCTGGACGCGGGGTCTTTCGGATGGCCACGTTTACCCGCCTCTGGCGGCGCCGTAGGCGACCAGGGCTTCCGCGTGGCCACGTCTCAGTTCATTCCGAGCCTGTGAGGAATCTCTGTCGTTGCCGTTGGTCGTTCGATTCGCTACACTGGCTACGTTGTCTGGACGAACAGCGGATTCTCTTGATACCTGAACTCAGCCGATTCTTTGGGATCGTGATCGTGATGTACTGGAAGGAGCACGGCGTGCCGCATTTCCACGCCAAATACGCCGGCCAGCGCGCGTCGTTCTCCATCGCTGACCTCAAATTGTTGGAGGGACACCTGCCGCCGCGGGTCACGGCGTTGGTCTTGGAATGGGCATTTCTGCACCGCGACGAATTGCAGAAGAATTGGGAACGTGCTCTGGCAAAGAAGCCATTGAAATCCATTGCGCCTCTGGAATAGGATTCCGTCAACGATGCACTTTGTGACCTCAGTCGAATACGTGTCCGGCTACAAACTCCGCTTGGGTTTCGAGGACGGCAGCGTGCGGTTGGTGGACCTGGCGACGGAGTTGGACGGCGAGGTTTTCGAACCGTTGAAAGACCTGCGCATCTTTCGGAGCGCCCGGCTCGACCCCGATCTGGACACCGTCGTCTGGAGCAACGGCGCTGATATGTCGCCCGATTTCCTCTACGCGATCGGTCAACCCGTGAAAGCTAGGCGTCGCGTCGCCCACCAGGTGGCCGAAGCTCGGGCCAAGTATCGCGCGAAACGCTGAGCACGGTAGATTCCCTGCAACGCCTGCCGTCCAGTGTCTGTCCGCGCGCGAATACGACCTTATGGGCGAGACATCGCCTTGTGCCAGCGCTGCAAATGTTTGAGCGGCGGCAGCTTTGTCCTGCCGCTGTAAAGATAATTGCCGAGAATGCCGAACAGATCGTAGTCCACAAAGAGCGGCGCTTTTCCCAGCAGGAAACGCGAGGACGCCAGCATGTTGTCCATCGGCTTGAGCAACTCGGCAAACTGACGGTTCAGCCTCGTGCGGTCGCGGGTCTATTGCTGGAGGCAACCCTTGCCGAACTTCCGTTCCTTAAATCGTGTGAGCATCACGCGCTCGACGAGCGGGCGAGTCGAAATGATGTAGCTGTTGTCCACGCGGAATCCGACATCCTCGAGTTGGCTCTCGATATAGCGGGCGAGAATGGCTTGGATTCCTTCCTTCTCGCGCGGAAACAAACCGAGCTTGTACTTCGCGTCCACGTACCGCGCCACTTCCTGTCCAAAATCCGTGAAATCGGACACCGCCCTTTTCCCGTCCACGATGCACGGGACGGTGTACCCGCGTCCCTTCGTGGCCCGGATGACTTCACTGCGGTCGTGCGATGGGATGTTTTTGATCCGGTGCGGAATGCCATGCCGCTCCAGAATCCGCCGAACCGTGATGCAAAACGGCGACCACGGGAACTGAATCAATGTGATCATTGGTGCATCGTTTCTCCTTTCAACCGCTTTCTCACCGCGTGTGCCTTTTCAGCGCCGCCGATTACATCGGAGGTCGCGCGAAAAATCTAGAACAGAATGCATGTTCCGCCAATTTTTTTGTGGCGATAATCGCTACAAGAAGATCAAGCCCAGCACTACAAGCCAGTAGCGCGGGCCTTCGCCGCGACGAAGCTTGCCCCGTAAAACGGGGTGAAGCTTCGGCCACGCAGGCGGGCGTCCCGCCCGTTCCGTCGCATAGGCGTCCCGCCCGCTCAGTCCCCCGCAAGCGTTCCGGAATCGGGCCGACGGCAACTAACCACGGATTGCCGCCCAGTCGCCCCTCGGCGTTTGCCGCGGAAGTACAGCGTGCGGCGTCTCGCGCACTCGGCTCCGCTACGCTCGGCTTCGCGGATTTCGTGTCCACCTCAAGCTCTCAAGAGTCGCGAAGGTCGCAGCAACTTATGGCTTGTGAGACCCTCGTTGCTCCGTGCCGTCTTTTCCTGTCCAATACGCTGACTTGTTCTCGTGGAAATGCTAGATTTTCGGCGAAAAGACAAGACAATCCCGTTACAGAAGGAGCTTTATTACACGGCGATTAGGCCGTGTAAAGATAAGTTGGGTGACAAGACGGATTATGACGCCGGCAGAGGACATATTTCCGAAGATAGACCGGCTCATTGATTCTGGGTGTGGTCGCCGCGCTTCGAGAATGCGGTCAAACCGTTTGTTATCACGATGATTATGAAAAGCGCGCTGAACCCCTTTCTGAAGGCGATGGCAAAGTCTCTGAAGCGTACACTGATATTCCTGTTATTGCTGGTTGCGCTCCTCATTCTGATCTACATGGTTGCTTGGGTGTATCATGCGATCTTCGGGACTCTCGGCGGTAACGCTTAGTCTCAAATGAGGATACTACCACCCAACCCGTCAGTGGAGCGAACTGGCGACCCGCTGCGCGGTTCAGGCCAGGACGTTGACAGCGCGCATCCCTCCAACGACCATCCAAATCAACTTTGACGGAGCAACAAGCATTCGACTGCGCCAGATTACAGTTCGTATGCTCGTCGTTCAAGTATCCAAGCTGTGGTGGGTGTGATTAGGGTGCATCTCGACACTACCACCATGGCCAGCCTCGGGCCTTTTACAGGGCTGTAGGTAGGGGCCAGACCGCTGGGCTGCCCGTCCCCGAAAAACGCGGCGCGCCCGGCGGTCGCGCCCTACCTCGCACAACACCAGTACGTTCGGTGTTCGGTGGGTTACGGTGGTGGTGCTCAGATACGCC